>NZ_JBSGTR010000003.1:26705-169426 GCF_053607505.1 Rhodococcus sp. NPDC055112 | reverse complement strand
GTCCTTCTGGTCCCGTAGCGGGCCGGAAGGACTCACGGGCGGCGTAGCCGCTGAGCGGGACGAGGGGGTTGTGGGCGCCCCCTGGCAGGCCGACGCTGGGAACATGTCTGAATCCACCAAGCCCTCCCTCACGACCGCCGTCGTCGTCACCGGCGGCGCCTCCGGCATCGGCCTCGCCTCCGCCCGCGCGCTCGCCGAGGCGGGCCGCCCCGTCGCCCTCTGGGACCTCAACGAGGCCAAGGCCAAGTCCGAGGCCGACGCCATCGCCGCCGAGTTCGGCGTCGCCGCGATCGGCGTCGGTGTCGACCTGAGCAACCCGGACCTGTACGCGGACGCGCTCGCCACCACCCGCGCCGCGCTGCCGAACATCGGCGGCCTCGTGCACGCCGCAGGCGTCGTCGACCAGGGCTCGCTCGAGGGCGTCACCGTGGACGTGTGGGACCTGGGCATCAACACCCACCTGCGCCCGCTGGTGCTGCTGACCAAGGAGCTGCTGCCGGACTTCCAGGCGAACCCGGGCTCGGCGATCGTCGGCATCTCGTCGATCAACGCGCACCTCGGCAACGCCATCAACCCGGTGTACAGCGCGGCCAAGGGCGGCATGCTCGCGGTCGTCCGCTCGCTCGCCGACCGGCTCGGGCCCGACGGCATCCGCATCAACTGCGTCTCCCCCGGACAGATCCTCACGCCGATGCTGCAGCCCACCGTCGATCTGCTGCCCGAGGGCACGTTCGAGCGCCGCATCCTGATGGGCCGCCTCGGCCGCCCCGAAGAGGTCGGCCGGGTGGTCCGCTTCATGCTGTCCGACGAGGCCAGCTACATCACGGCCAGCGAGCTGGTCGTCGACGGCGGCAACATCTCCTCGCAGCGCATGTAGTTCGGCGTCACCGCGTCGGGCGTCACTGCCCGCCCAGGATCCGGTAGGTGGCCGTCAGCTCGCGGAGGGCGGCGGCCACCACCGGCTCCTCCACCCCTCCCGCCCGCAGCGCCCGGCGCAACGGCTCCGGGGTGAGATCGTCCGGCGCGGGCCGGAACTCGACCCGCGGCAGCGGCGGCAGCTCGATCCGGTCACCGAAGTAGTCGTCGAGATCGGGTGCGGACTCCGCGTCCTCGCCGTCCGAGTCGAACGAGCGGATCAGGCTGTCGAGATCGAGCCCGCGGAGGGTGAGGATGACCAGCGGCTCGGTGTCCAGCCGCTGCGCGGTGAGATAGACGATGGCCGCCGCGTGCTTGCACGGCCAGCCCTGGTCCGGGCAGGTGCAACCGAAGTCCAGGTCGCCGGACTCGGTGGGCAACAACAGTTCCCCGAGCTCGATCGGTACCGTTCCCGAGGCGAGGGTGGCGAGCATGCCCGGCGTCCTGCGCACCCGGTCGATCAACACATCGACGGTGTCGGGGTCGAGCGGGCGGAGGGTGAACGTCGCGGTGAACGGGTCGATCTGACTGCCCTGGACCTCGCCGACCACCGCACCTGGCGCGATCCGGTAGCTGATCACCTGGCCCGCGCGGGCGGAGCCGCGTCCGCGGGCGATCCGGCCGGTGTCGGCGATCCGCTCGATCGAGGACACCAGCGCGCGACCCCACCAGGACTGGGCAAAGGGGCCGCCGCGCTCCGCGCGCCGGGTGCCGAACTGGCTGAAATCGGTGCGTCTCCGGCTCATTCGCCCACCGCCTCCTCGCCGAGCATCATCAGTTCGCGGAGCTCATCCGTGGACATCTCGGTGATCCAGTTCTCGCCGGTGCCGACGGCGAGGTCCGCCAGTTCCGACTTGCTCGCCAGCATCGCGTCGATCCGCTCCTCGAGGGTGCCGACGCACACCAGCTTGCGGACCTGCACGTCGCGACGCTGACCGATCCGGAAGGCGCGGTCGGTGGCCTGGTTCTCGACCGCGGGGTTCCACCAGCGGTCCAGGTGCACAACGTGATTGGCCGCGGTGAGGTTGAGCCCGGTACCGCCCGCCTTGAGCGAGAGCAGCATTATGGGCGCGGCGTCCCCGCCCTGGAACCCCTCCACCATCGCGTCCCGCTTGGCCCGCGACACCCCACCGTGCAGGAACGGCACCTCGGCACCGAACCGCTCGGCCAGATACGGGGCCACGAGCGAGCCGAACTCGCGGAACTGGGTGAACAGCAGCGCACGCTCGCCGTCGGCGAGCACCGACTCCAGGATGTCCTCGACGAGGCCGAGCTTGCCGGACCGGTGCCCGCCGCGACGCAGCATCGGCGAGCCGTCGCCGAGGAAGTGGGCCGGGTGATTGCACACCTGCTTGAGCCTGGTCAGCGCCGCGAGCACCGCACCCTTGCGGGCGGCGCCCTCGGTGTCCCTGATCCGCTCCATCATGTCGTCGAGCACGGCCCGGTAGAGGGAGGCCTGCTCGGCGGTGAGGTTCGCGCGCACGGTCATCTCGAACTTCTCCGGCAGGTCCGAGATCACCGCGGGATCGGTCTTGACCCGGCGCAGCACGAACGGCGAGGTCACGGTCCGCAGCCGCGCCAACGCGCCCTCGTCGTGCTCGCGTTCGATGGGCACGGCGAACCGGGCTCGGAACTGCTGGGCGCTGCCGAGCATTTTCGGGTTCACGAAGTCCAGGATCGAGCGCAGCTCGTCGAGCCGGTTCTCGACGGGGGTGCCGGTCAGCGCGAGCCGGTGCGCCGCCGGGATCGCCCGCGCCGCCCGCGCCTGGGCGGTGCCCGAGTTCTTGACGTGCTGGGCCTCGTCGAGCACCATCCGGCGCCAGTTCTGCTCGCCGAGGGCGGCGGTGTCCCTGGCCAGCAGCGCGTACGTGGTGATCACCAGGTCGTGTTCGGCCACCGCCGCGGTCAGCTGCTCCGCGCGCAGGCGGTCGGTGCCGTGGTGGACGAGTACCCGCAGGCCCGGCGTGAACCGGGCGGCCTCGCGCTGCCAGTTCCCGACCACGGACATGGGACAGACCAGCAGGGTCGGCCCCTGGCGCCGCGCCCCCGCGGTGCGTTCGTGGGCGAGCAGCGCGAGCAGTTGCACCGTCTTACCAAGGCCCATGTCGTCGGCGAGCACCGCGCCGAGCCCGAGGTCGCTCATGAACACCAGCCAGTCCAGCCCGCGCCGCTGATAGGGCCGCAGCCGGGCCTCGAGCCCGGGCGGTTGCGGCACGCTGGTCGGCCGCGCTCCCGAATCGAGCAGTCCCGCAACCCAACCGGTGGCCGTGATCTCCTCCACCGGCGCCGGCGGCGGCTCCGGCGCGGTGAGCTGGCCCAGGAGGTCGGCGAGGGTGCCTCCGCCGTCGCCTGCCTGCCGGATGACGTACTTGGCGGCCCGCGCGAGGACGGTCTTGTCGGCCTGTACCCACTGTCCCCGCAGCCGGACCAGGTCGGTCTTGGCTCGGGTCAGCTGCGCCATCTCGGCGGGCGTGAGCACCAGGTCGCCGAGCGCGAGCTCCCAGTTGTACGCGACGAGCTGGTTCATCCCGACCGCGCTGTCCTCGGTGTCGGCCGCGACCGGCGGGCTGGTCACCCGCAGCCGCAGCGACGGGGCCACCACGCTCCACGCGCGCGGCAGCATCAACGTGACGCCCGCGTCGGCGAGCACCCTGGCCCCGTGCGCGACCAGGTCGGTCACCACTTCCAGGGGCAGCAGCAGGTCCAGGCTGTCCGGGTCCGACGGCACCGCACGGAGCATCGGGTAGGCGGCCATCGCCTCGGCGAGCTTGCGGACGCCGACCGTGAGCGCCTTGGGATCACCCAGGTGCACCGGCACCGGGCTGGGCGCCTCGCCCTCGGGCCGCAGGCAGACCTGCAGCCGCCAGAGCACGAGGGCGCCGTCCTCGAGGGCGGACTCGTCGTCGTCCTCCGGTTCGAGCAGCCGCAGAACCAGGTCCGGCTCGTCCACGGTGAGGCTCTGCCGCCACTGCTGCAGATCGGTGGCCATCCGCTGGGAGCCCTCCGCGAACGGAGTGCCCTCGGCGAGCGCCGCGAGCAGCGGGTGCTCGCTGCCGCGGTCGCCGAGCAGGTCGCGCACGATCGGGTCGGTGATCTCGAAGACGAAATCCTCCAGGACCTTTCGCGCTCCGCCGGATCCGCGGAGCACCGCGGGCGTCACCGCCGCCAACTCCGAGATCCAGGCCCGCTGCCGGTCGCCCCCGACGAGCCGCCACCGGGCCCACCACTGGCCGTCCGCGCGTTCGAGCTCGGGCACGACCCGGCCCGCCCGGACCCAGCTCCGTACCCCCCTGGCCACGTGCGCGAGGAAGCGGAGGTCGCCGGGGATACCGGGAGTCGGTCCGGTGGGGAGGTCGAGCAGCAGCGCGGCGGCGGCAGGCGGCGCCAGCGCGAGGGCGGGCACCGTCACCTCGCCGAGGGTGCCGTCGCCGTTCGGCAGCGACACGGTGACCCGGTGCCGGAACCTGCGGCCGAGGGCCCGCCGCAGCGACACGGGCAGGTGCTCGATGTCGTCCTCGACCGACTCGGGTGCACCGCCGTCGCGCCACAGCATCAGCCCCGATCCCGGGGACCACACCGCGTGCACCATCAGCCCATCCAATCAGGCAGCCACGACAAGTCGCGACGACGCTGGATTAATCCGTCTGACCAGCGGGATAATGGGCCATTGGGCGAATCGCACGGGAGCGAGAGATGACCATCTTGGTTCAGGTGCTCGAACAGGGCTACTCGCACAGCACGCCGTGGCAGCAGCGGAGATACCAGTTCGTCGACGCCGCGCACATCGTCGGCCTGCGGCTGGACGGGCAATCCGGCGTGTGGCTGGACATGACCCGACCCGGCGAGTCGCACCAGTTGGCGCTGACGCCATCGCCCGACCTCTCGATCTACTTCCTGATGCGGGTCTTCGACGACATCGCGAACTGCGAGCGCCAGGGCGGCTCCTGGATGATCGGCCACGACGGCAGCAACCTCGAGTCGATCGTCGCCACCCGCTTCCCCGTGCCCTGACGGTGCGGGGCACCGAACCTGCCCGATTTCCCCCTATGCAACCAACCGAGCACTTGCTAGGTTGCTGTGATCCGCAATCACAGTGATCCATACAACAATGGGGGGCACATGTTCCGAGCGTCACGCACCGCGGCCTTCGTCCTGTCGCTGGCCGCGCTGGTCCTGCCGTTCGGGGCGGGGGTGGCCCAGGCCGAGCCGCTGCCGGAGAACTACAACTTCTTCGCGGGCATCCCGAACGAGCTGACCAACCCCGGCGGCTCGCTGCCCGGCGCGAACGACTTCGGATGCAAGCCGACCGCGGAACACCCGCGACCGGTGGTGCTGGTGCACGGAACGGGCGGCGGGCAGCAGACCAACTGGGGCGCCTACGTCCCGATGCTCAAGAACGCCGGCTTCTGCGTGTTCGCCCTGACCTATGGGGCGATTCCCGGCGCACCATGGCCGATCTCGGCCATCGGCGGGATGGGCCCGCTCGAGAACAGCGCCGGCGAGTTCAAGACCTTCGTCGAGCGGGTGCTGTCCGCCACCGGCGCCCAGACGGTGGACGTCGTCGGCCACTCGCAGGGCACGCTGATCCCGACGTACTACCTCAAGCACCTCGGCGGCGAGGGCACGATCACCAACTACGTCTCCGTCGCACCGCCGTGGCTGGGCCTGACCACCATGGGCGTCGACGCCTTGCCCGCCTACGCCGAGCGGCTGGGGGTGCCCGAGACCTCGATTCCCGTCTGCCAGGGCTGTGGTGAGATGACCGCCGAGTCGGAGCTGATCAAGAAGATCAACGCAGGCGGCACCCCCTACGTCAAGGGCGTGAACTACACCAACATCTCCACCCGGTACGACGAGGCCATCGCCCTGTCTCAGGGTCAGGTGCAGGGACCTCCCGGCTACACGGTGAACAACATCGTCGTGCAGGACACCTGCGCGCAGGACTACTCCGAGCACGCCGCCATCGCCGGCTCCAAGCGCGCGGCGTACATGGTGTTCAACGCGCTCGACCCGGCGCACCGGCGCGAGGTGCCGTGCATGTTCGTACCGCCGTTCACGGGCTGACCCGTCCGGCGTCGGGACGGTGTCCCGGTCCCGACAAACGGAAATGCCAGGCCAATCCGCCGGGGTAGCGTCGAACAACTGTCCGGCGACGATCGGAACGACATGTCTCTTGCCACGCTCGGCAGGTCGATCGTGATCGGCGGCCTGGCGCTGGCCGGGCCGTTCGGTGCAAGCGCCCCCGCGACGGCGGATCCGACGCAGGACAGGTGGGTGACCATCCCGGACACGGCGACCGTCGCCGACGGACTCGCCTGTGGCGGCCGAATCGGAGGCGTCACCGTCGCCACGGACAGGCTCACCGGGCTGGTCTACGTCCGACTGAACGCGACGTTCGTCGGCATATCGACGACGCCCGGAGAGCTGTGCTCGGTATCGGCGACGCTGCACTGGCGCAACCTGGGCAGCGGCGCTGCGGGATCGTGGTCCGCCGAGGTCAGCGGCGGGGTGATCGACTTTCCCGCGGAGCCGTGGACGCACCTCGAGACGGGGTCCGGCCGCGTCGAGGTCACGCTCACCACCGATCGTCCGCACATTCCTCGCGTCACGCAGATCGACGTGTATTGAGAGGGCCGACCGGGTGGACTACCGGCGGCCCCCGCCGATAGCGTCGAGTGGGTGAGCCGAACCATCCGAGACGCCCTGACCAAGGACACCCGCCTGTGCATGTCTCTCGCGGCGCGTCCGTCGAACATCGGCACCCGGTTCCACAACTTCCTCTATGAGGAACTGGGCCTGGACTTCGTCTACAAGGCGTTCACCACCACGGACCTGCCCGCCGCCATCGCAGGCATCCGGGCCCTCGGCATCCGCGGCTGCGGCGTCTCGATGCCGTTCAAGGAGGCCTGCATCGAGCACGTCGACGTGATGCACGATTCGGCGTCCGCCATCGCCTCGGTGAACACCATCGTGAACGAGGAGGGTGTGCTGCACGCCTACAACACCGACTACGAGGCGGTCGCGACGCTGCTCGCCGAGCACCGGGTCCCCCCTGCGCTCTCCGCCGCCGTCGCGGGCAGCGGCGGGATGGCCAAGGCCGTGGTGGCCGCGCTGCGCGACAACGGGTTCGGTGAGGTCACTGTCATCGCCCGCAACGAGGTCACCGGGCGAGCGCTCGCCGACCAGTACGGCTTCGGCTGGCGCGCGGAACTGGGCGAGCAGCGGCCGGGGCTGCTGGTGAACGCCACCCCGATCGGGATGTCAGGTGGGCCAGGAGCCGAGCTCTCACCATTCCCCGGCGAGGCCGTCGGCGCGGCCGAGGCGGTGTTCGACGTGGTGGCCATGCCACCGCAGACCCCGCTGGTCCGCGCGGCAACAGAACTGGGCAAGACCGTCATCACCGGCGCCGAGGTGATCGCGCTGCAGGCCGCGGCCCAGTTCGAGCTCTACACCGGGGTGCGCCCGACCCCGGACCAGATCCGCCGGGCCTCTGAGTATTCGCGGTCCTGACCGGGTGAGTCGGGCCTAGTGCGGGCCCTAGGGGGTCGGTCCGGTCGCGACGGGACGATCCGGGTCGCTTGACCACTGCGACCACGAGCCCGGGTACAGAGCCGCCTCGATCCCGGCGATGGCCAGCGCGGCGACCTCGTGCGCGGCCGTCACCCCCGAACCGCAGTAGACCGCGACCGGCGCCGAACCGTCGGCGCCCAGCCCGGCGAAGCGTCGGCGCAGCGTCTCTGCGTCCGCGAATCGTCCTGCGCCGTCGAGGTTCTCGGCTGTCGGGGCGCTACGCGCCCCCGGGATGTGGCCCGCGCGCGGGTCCACCGGCTCCACCTCGCCGCGGTATCGCTCGGCGGCGCGGGCGTCGAGCAGCACCCCGTCCGCCGCGAGCTCGGAGGCCTCTCCCGCCGTCACCGTCGGCAGGTGTCCGGCGGTGAGCACCACGTCCCCGGCCCGCACCGGTTGGCCCGCACCGGATTCCAGGTCGAGCCCCGCCGAAGTCCACGCCGACAGCCCGCCGTCGAGCATCCGGACGTCGGAGACCCCGGCCCAGCGCAGCAGCCACCAGGCGCGCGCGGCGGCGGTGTTCCCGGTGGCGTCGTAGACGACGACGGCGTCGCCGGTGTCGATCCCCCACCGCCTGGCCGCGGACTGTAGGTCGTCGATCTCGGGTAGCGGGTGTCTGCCGTGTTCCGGCGCGGGCGGCGCGGCCAGCTCGGTTTCCAGGTCGACGAACGAGGCGCCCGGAATGTGCCCGTCGTGGAAGTGTTCCCGGCCGTTCGGGTCGCCGAGCGCCCAGCGGACGTCGAGCACCACCGGCGGCCTTGGCTCGCCCAGCCGAGCCGCGAGTTCCTCGGCGGTGACGAGCACCCCGAGCTCGCGTCGCAGCAGTTCGGCCATCGGCTCGCCGAACGCGACGAAGGTGACCGTCCGCACCGAGGTGCCGGAGCGGCGCACCGCGGTGACCGCCTGATGCACGGCGTCGGCGTGCGGCCAGCCGTAGACGCCCGCCGAGATCAGCGGGAACGCCACTGTCCGCGCGCCCAGCTCGTCGGCCACCTCGAGGCTGCGGGTGTACGCCGAACGCAGCACCGCCGACCGGTCCTCGTCGGCCGAGTACACCGGGCCCACCGTGTGAATCACCCAGCGCGCGGACAGATCTCCCGCGGTGGTCGCGACGGCGTCGCCCGCGGGCAGCCCGTCCGGCAGCGTGCTCGCGCGCAGCCGTCGACACTCCTCGAGGATGCTCGGCCCGCCGGCTCGGTGGATGGCGCCGTCCACTCCCCCGCCGCCGAGCAGTCCGGAGTTCGCCGCGTTCACGATCGCGTCCGCCTCGACCTTCGTGATGTCCCCGCGAAGCACCCCGATAGCCACCATGGCCACACCGTACCGCCGCCGAGTGTGCAGATGCGGTGACAAACCCCCAGGAAGCGCGACAGCAAGTGCACACTCGGCGTCAGCGCACGGTGATGGTGCGGCTGTGCCAGCCGGTGGCGCCGTCGGGGATCGGCGCGGCGCGCTCCTCGGTCTGGACGTTGCCGCCCTGATCGGTGGCGCGCACCTGCACGTTGTGCACCCCCGCGGGCGCATCCCACTGCCAGGACCACTGGCGCCAGGTGTCGACGGAGTACTCGGGCGCGAGGGTCGCGGGCTGCCACGGCCCCTCGTCCACCCGCACCTCCACCCTCTCGATACCCCGGTGCTGTGCCCAGGCGGTGCCCGCGATCGTCACCCGTCCCTCTGGCACCGGCGCGAACGCCGCGGGCACGTCGATCCGGGAGGCCGTCTTGATCGGTGCCCTGTCCCCCCATCCGCGTTTGGTCCAATACGCCTGTGCCCGATCGAATCTGGTGAGCTCCCAGTCGACCACCCACTTGGTCGCCGAGACGAAGCCGTACAGCCCCGGCACCACCTGGCGAACCGGGAACCCGTGCTCGAGCGGCAGCGGCTCGCCGTTCATCGCGATGGCCAGCAGCGCGTCGCGGCCGTCGCGCAGCACCTCGACGGGCGTTCCGACGGTAAATCCGTCGACGCTCGTGGACAACAACATGTCCGCGTCGCGCTGCACCCCGACCTCGTCGAGCAGATCCGCGATCGGGAAGCCGACCCAGGTGGCATTGCCCGCGAGCTCGCCGCCGACCTCGTTCGAGACACAGGTCAACGTGATCCTGCGCTCGACGGGCGTCCGCCGCATCAACTCGTCCCAGCTCAGCGTGACCTCGCGGTCCACCATGCCGTGGATGCGCAGGCGCCACTCCTCGGTCGTCAGACGGGGCACCTGCAGCGCGGTGTCGATGCGGTAGAAGATCGGGTTCGGGGTGATGAACGAGGTCGCGCCGGGGATCTCGACGTCGACTCCGGGCGGGATGGGCGCCGCCCGGTCCACCACCGTGGGAACCCTCACCCGACGCCTGTTCTCGAGCACCCCGCTCAGCCGCTGGTTCATCTGCCGCCCTGCTACCCCCGCGGCGGCGGCCACCGCGACGGCGACAGACGCGATCACCAGGAACCGGCGCCGTCCCATTCCCCCGTCGACGTCGCGCGGCGGTCCGTCGAGTTGGGCGGTGAGCAGCCGCAACACCACGATGCCAAGGGTCACCCCGACCACTGTCGGCACGACATCGGCCCCGCCTGCGCCGGGCCGGTTGTAGGCGGCGTACATCCCGACCAGTCCGAGGCCGGCGAGGATCGCGCTGCCGTACGGCCGCGACGGCCGTTCGACGATGCCAGCGATCGCGGCGATCACCACGATGAGGACCGACATCCCGACGAACAGCGCCGGCTTGTCGTTGGTGCCGAAGGTCGTGATGGCGAACTCCCGGGCCCAGGCCGGGCTGCGATCGACCGTGGTCGATCCGACCGCGAAGAAGGGCGACGATTCCGGGCCGGTCAGCGCCGACAGCAGTTCGCCGACGCCGAGCACCACACCCGCGGCGATCACCCCCGACACCGCCCGCGAGATCAGCCGCAGCGCCCCGTTCCTGACGACGGGGTTCTCGTCCGTTGACGTCGAACTCGTTGCCGGCATGCCCGCCTCCGCTCCCTTGCATGGTAGTTCGCAAGGTCTTCGGAGCCGATGGATCGCGCGGATGGGTACGTCAGCGAAATGGGCGCGTTCGAGTGCCCCGGATCAGCGAGTGGGCTCGGTCGACTGGGTTGTCGCCTCGGGAGTCGTCGTCTCTGGGGTCGTCGCCTCTGGGGTCGGCGCGGCGACGCTCAGCCGGTAGACGTGTTCCGGGGAGATGATCTCGGTGATCGCCGTCGCCAGCAGGGTGCTCGGCTCGCCGCCCTCGTAGGCGATGTCGGTGTTGATCATGATGACGAGGGTCGTCTTCTGCTCCGGCAGGTAGACCGTCACGGTCTGATACCCGGGCAGGCTGCCGTTGTGACCGATCCAGCCGGCGGCGTTGAACAGCCCCAGTCCGTAGCCGACGTCCGGAGGATAACCGGGTGCGTTCACCGTCTCGAGCCGTTGCGCCTGCGTCTCCGGCTTGAGCAGGGTGCCGGTCGCGAGCACCGGTCCCCAGATGTGCAGATCCTCGAGGGTCGAGATCATCGCGCCCGCCGCCCAGCCCCAGGACGGATCCCAGTCGGTGGCCGTGGATTCCTTGCCGTCGGCGGTCTGCACGGTGTAACCCTGCGCGTGCGGGCTGGGGAACGCGTTGGTGGTGGGGAAGCTCGTCTTCTCCATGTGCAACGGTTGGAGGATCCGCTCGTTGATGTAGTCCGGCAGCGAAAGCCCGCTTTCCTTCTCCACCACGAGTCCCAGCAGCACATAGTTGGTGTTGCAGTATTGGAATCCCTGGCCGGGCGGGAAGGTCGCGGGTTGGGCGAACGCATAGTCCAGCAGCTGCTGCGGGGTGAAGGGCGCCTTGGGATCCGCGAAGAATGCCTGCTGGAACTCCGGGCTCTCCGAGTAGTTGGCCAGCCCGCTCTGCATGCGGGCCAGCTCCCGGATGGTGATCTGATCGCCTGCGGGGACGCCGTCGACGTACTTCGAGATGGGGTCGTCGAGGCCCACCTTGCCCTCGTCCACCAGCTGGAGGACGGCGGTGGCAGTGAAGGTCTTGGTCAGGCTGCCGATCCGGCTGTAGAAGTCGGTCTCCATCGGCGCGTCGGTGGACTTGTCGGCGACGCCGAAGGCCTTGACGTAGTTGCCCTCCGGCCCCCAGACGCCGACGATCGCGCCTGGCACGGATGCCTTGGCCATCGTCGCGTTGATCGCGTCGTCCAGGCGCTGGGCGACGGCGGAATCCATCTCCGCGCTCGGTTCGGCGCCTGCAGGCGTGGTGCTGGCCGCCTGTTCCGAGGTCGAATCGTCTGCGCATCCCGCCGCTATCAGCAGGGTGACGGCCGCCGCCGCCAGCAACCCCCGCCGCCGATGTGTCCTGGTCACGACCTGTGCTGTCATCGCCGGGTCCCGTCGTCAGACGTGCAGTTCTCTGCAGAACCTACTCCGGACCGACCGGTCCCACCCCTCGTTTGACCGAAGGACCGTCGTCTCAGAACTGCTGCCAGGTCGGCTTGTGCCGCAACGCGTACCGGTAATAGTCGGCCGACGCGAGCCCCTCCGCTGCCGCCTCGTCGACGACCACGGTGGCATGCCGATGCAGTTGCAGCACCGACGCCGGGCAGAACGCGGTGAGCGGACCCTCCACCGCCGCGGCGATGGCGTCCGACTTGCCCGCCCCGACCGCGACCATCACCAGGTGCCGGGCCTCGCCTATGGTGCCGAGGCCCTGGGTCAGCACGTGGAGCGGGACGTCGTCGACGCTGCCGAAGAAGCGGGCGTTGTCGAGGCGGGTCTGCTCGGTGAGCGTCTTGATGCGCGTCCGTGACGTCAACGACGACCCCGGCTCGTTGAAGCCGATGTGTCCGTCGGTGCCGATCCCGAGCAACTGCACGTCGATGCCGCCGGCCGCGGCGATCGCGGCGTCGTAGCGGGCGGCCTCCGCGGCCAGGTCCTGCGCCTGCCCGTCGAGGCCCTGCACCCGGCCAGGGTCGAGCTTCACCCGATCGACGAACTCGGACCGGATCACGGAAAAGTAGGACTGTTCATGGCTTTTCGGGAGCCCGACGTACTCGTCGAGCAGGAACACCCGGACGGACGAGAAGTCCAACCCGTCGTCGTGGTGCCGCCGGATCAGCTCGCGGTAGCTGCCGAGCGGAGACGACCCGGTCGCGAGGCCGAGCGTCGTCGGGCCTCGGCGCACGGAGCGCTCGACGATGTCGGCGACGGTCGAGGCGACTTCGTCTGGCGTGGACCGGATCACGATCTCCATGTCGCTTCCACCCTACCGGCGACAGACGTTCGATTGACGGACGGTCAATGCTCATGGCCGGGAAATCAGGTGGCTCGTCCCGCACGACCTTTCGAAACCCTGGGTTGGCCCGCGCTTTGCGGCAAGAGCATGTCGAGATCCCGACCCCTGCTCCGTCCCAGCATCGAATCGGCAAGACAAGAACTGGAGGATGGATCCCATGGCACACGTACAACGTTTCGACCACATCGGCATCACCGTTGCGGACCTCGACTCCGCAACGGCGTTCTTCGTCGGACTCGGTCTCGAGGTAGAGGGCACCGGATCCGTGGAGGGCGAGTTCGTGGAGACCGTCTGCGGCATCCCCGGCGCGCACTGTGAGATCGCGATGCTGCGGCCGCCGGGCGGAGGGTCCCGGCTGGAGCTCGCGACCTTCGTCACGCCCGACCACGTGCCCGGATCGCCGACGGCGATGGCCAACGAGGTCGGGCTGCGCAACGTGTCCTTCGAGGTCGGCGACCTCCAGGCGGCCGTCGACGCGGTGGCTGCGGACGGGTACGGGCTCATCGGCGGCATCGGTGAGTACGAGAACAGCGTGCGGATGGCCTACGTGCGTGGGCCCGAGGGGATCATCGTGTCCCTGTTCGAGCAGATCGGCTGACGCAAGAGGGTCCGCGGCTGGCCGGCCACCTCGCCGAGTGTGCAGTCGCCGGGACAAACGCACAGGTAGCGCGACGGCAGGTGCACACTCGACGGGGGCCACGCACACGGCTGCGGCAAGATGGCGGTCGTGTCACGAACTCTCGAGCCCGATCCGACGGGAGCCGAACAGGCGGAGCCCACGGTCGCGCGCGATCCGGGGCTCTCGCACCCGATCAGCGCGGGCGTGGTCACCGCGCTCGTCGGCTTCACCAGTTCCTTCGCCGTGGTGCTCACCGGCCTGCGCGCGGTCGGGGCGAGTCCCGCCGAGGCCGCGTCCGGCCTGATGGCCTTGTGCGTCACCCAGGCGATCGGCATGCTCTGGCTCTCCCGCCACTACCGGATGCCGATCACCCTGGCCTGGTCCACCCCAGGCGCCGCACTGCTGGCCGGAACGGGCCTGGTCGTCGGCGGCTGGCCCGCGGCGGTGGGCGCCTTCATCGTCGTCGGCCTCGCGGTCACGATCACCGGCCTGTGGCCCCGGCTCGGCCGGCTGATCGCCGCGATCCCCACCGCGCTCGCCCAGGCCATGCTCGCGGGGGTGCTGCTCCCGCTCTGCCTCGCCCCGGTCACCGCCTTCCGCGACTCCCCCGCCGCGGTGGCCCCTGTCGTCCTCGTCTGGCTGGTCCTGCTGCGGTTCTCCCGACGCTGGGCCGTGCCCGCGGCCTTCGCCGCTGCCGCCGTGGTGATCGGCGTCAGCATCGCGTTCGGCGACGGCTCCCTCGACACGTCCGCGCTGGCACCGACCCTCGACCTCACCGTCCCGCACTGGACGTGGCAGGCGCTGGTCGGCATCGCGATCCCGCTGTACATCGTGACGATGGCCTCGCAGAACATCCCTGGCACCGCGGTGATGTCGTCCTTCGGGTACCGGGTGCCGTGGAAGTCGGCGATGACCGTCACCGGCATCGGCACCGTGATCGGCGCACCCGCGGGCGGCCACGCGATCAACCTCGCCGCCATCAGCGCCGCCCTCGCCGCCGCCCCGTCCGCGCACCCGGACCCGAAACGGCGCTGGGTGGCCGCCTTCACCGCGGGCTGCTCCTATCTGGTGCTCGCGCTGTGCTCGGCGGCGCTCGCGGCACTGGTCGTCGCAGCGCCGCAGGGCGTGGTCGAGGCGGTCGCGGGCCTGGCGCTGCTGGCCACGCTGGGCGGCTCGCTGGCGGCGGCGGTTGCCGACGAAGCAGACCGGGAGGCGGCGGTGCTCACCTTCCTGATCGCCGCATCGGGGGTCGGCATCCTCGGCATCGGGTCGGCCTTCTGGGCCCTCGTCGCCGGGCTGGTATTCCGGCTGGTGGTGCGCGGCGTCAGGCCCCGGCCGCGAACTCCTTGAGGATCTGGCCAAGCGACGCCGGATCCTGCAGCATCGGCAGGTGGCCCGTCGCCATCTCCCGCCGCCACTGCGTACCGAGCTCGTCGGCGTACCGGCCCTGGAGGGCCGCGGGGAACTCCTTGTCCCCCGTCGTCACGACGTAGCCGGTGCGCGCGGGCAGGGTCCGTGCCGAGACGTGATCCCGGTAGAGGCGCTGCGATTCCGGCGCGAAGTCCGCGACGATGCGCGCGATGTCGTCCTCGCCGAGACCGGCGCACAGGCCCGAACGGATCGCCTTCTCGGGCGGCCGGGTGCCCGCGATGCGCATGATCAGCCCGACGATGTGCCGCTGCGGCGCGGGCAGTGCGCCGAGGAACGAGCGGCCCGCCGACGGCACCGAGGCCGCGACACCGAGCAGCCCGCCGACCCGCTCGGGCGCGAGGGCGGCGACCTCGCTCGCCACGACGCCACCGATCGAGTGCGCCACCACGGTGAACTCACCGTCGGGCGCCTGCGCCAGCACCGCCTGGGCGTAGTCCCGCAGCGTCGCGTCCGCGCGCTTCGGGTAGGACGCGACGACCGAGTCGACGGGCAACGAGGCCCGCACCTCGTCCCAGATCCAGGCCGGAAGCCCTGCGCCGCTGAGGAAGACGATCGGTGTCGACGTCGGTTCGGTGTTCATGCGCACTCCTTGAATGTGAGGGTGAATGTCACAGTAAACGGAGAGCCCGACAAGCAGGTGTCGGCTTCTATAACCTTGTCGCCATGGCCTTCTCGAAGTCCACCGATCCCCACCTGACGCTGCGGCGCATCGAACGCCAGCACGCGGTGATCGAGTGCCTGCGCGCCCGGTCGCCGGAGTTCACGACGGCGCGCGCGCTGGCCGACACCGTGCGCGTGACCCCGCGCACCGTCGAGCGCGACATCGCCCGGATGCGCGAGGCAGGCATCCCGATCGAGGTCCGCAACGGACCGGGCGGCGGGTACGCCATCGATGCCAGGCGCCACGTCGACCCGATCACGCTCACGCCAGGCGAGGCCGCCGCCCTCATCGTCTCGCTGGTCGCGTTGGGGCCAACCGCCACCGACGCCGCCGGTTCGGCGATGGCCAAGCTCGTCGATTCGCTGATCCACACGGCGCCGCCACCGAGGCAGCTGTCCCGACACGCCTGATCTAAGGTCGCCACCATGACCTCCGCCCATTCCGAGCCCACCGCCGCCGACTACCCCGTGCTGTGGCCGGTACCCACCCGCTGGGCGGACAACGACCACTACGGCCACGTCAACAACGTCACCTACTACTCGTACTTCGACACCGCGGTTAACGGCTGGCTGATGTCGGCGGTCGGCGTCGACATCCGCGACCTGCCCGCGATCGGCGTCGTCGCCGAGACCTCGTGCAGGTACCACAGCGAGCTGAGCTTCCCGGACCAGCTGCAGGTCGGCTTGTCGGTGGCCCGGCTCGGCGCGCGCAGCATCGTCTACGCGCTGGCGATCTTCCGGGTGGGCGAGCACGGTGCGCTCGATCTCGCCGCCACGGGACGCTTCGTGCACGTCTACATCGACGCGCAGACCCGGCGCCCGGTGGCGATTCCCGAGGAGATCCGCAGCGCGGTGAGCCAGTTGACCCCTCCGGCCTGAGCCGAGGACGACGGCCGGGCCCGGGGTCAGGTGGCGCTCGCGAACGCCCTCCTCAAGAGCGCGTCCACTGCCCGTGCCGGCACCGCGTGCAGCAGCACTCGGCGCAGGTCCGGGCGCACCGAGTACCGCAGTTTGGGTCGGGAGGCCGTGGCCGCCGTCCAGATGGTGTCGGCGAGGAGCCCCGGATCGTGCGCCCGTTCCTGTTCCCGCACGGCGATGCGGCCCACGCGATCGATCAGCCCGGGAAACAACACGGATCTCGAGCGGGCGCGCTCGAATGCCGCCTCGATGCCGCCGACCATGCCGGTGCGGAACGGTCCCGGTTGAACGACGCTGACGGGAACGCCGAGGAACATCAGTTCCCTCCGAAGCGCATCGGAGTAGGCCTCGACGGCATGTTTGGTCATGGCGTACGGGCCGTTGAGCATCAGCGCGCGCTGCCAGCCGGTCTCGGAGCTGATGGTGACGACCCTGCCCTTGCCCCTGTGGATCAGCGGAAAAGCGGCCTTGATGACGCGATGCATCCCCAGGACGTTGACATCCACCATTCGGCGGAGGTCCCCGTCCTCGAACTCGATCAGGGGCCCGACCATCATGATCCCCGCGAAAGTGACGACGGCGCTCAATCCGTCGGGACACTCGGCCTCGATCGCCTTCAATGCCGCAGCCACCGATTCACCATCGGTGACATCCATTGCGATCGGGACGATGCCCGGCGACGCGTCGGGTTCGTGCAGGTCTGCCGCAAAGACGCGCCAGCCCCTGCGCGCGAAGAACGCCGCCGTGGACGCTCCGAGGCCACCCGCCGCGCCCGTCACGAGCACTGCTCGACTTCCCGAACTCATGCAGATCCTCTCGATGTGGTGAGCGCTTCGCACCCACGTCGTGATGCGGCCACACAGTAGCTGACCTATCGCTCGGTAGGCTAGCTATCGCAGCAAAGACCCGCACTCGACCCCGCGAGCCGCGAGGTCAGTCGGTCGGCGTCACCGCTCGCTGCAACTGTTCGGCGAAGTGGACGAAGGAACCGACCATGTCCACGTCGTCGTCGACCAGCCATTGGTTTTCCAGCCCCTCCACCGCGGCGACCAGCACGAGGGTGGTCATCCTCGGATCGACGTCGCTGCGCACCGAGCCCTCCTCGATACTGCGGCGGAGCGACGATTCGACCAACGATTGCAGGAACTTCTGTCGACCGACGACCCACTCGCGGGCGGGATGCTCCGACCCCGTGGCCTCGGCGGCCGTCAGGTGCGCGAGCTGAACGAGGTCACGATTCTGGACGTTGTGGCGCACGATCCGAACGAGAAAGGCGATCAGCTCGGCGAAGTCCATCCCGGACAGGGCGTCGGGATCCGTGCCCGTCGCGTGCAGATCCTGCACATCCCGGTCGGCGAGCACCGCCATCAACAGCGCCGCCTTGTTGGGGAAATGGTGCAGCAGTCCCGGCTGGGAGATCCCGGCCTCGGCCGCGATCTTCGCGAGGGAACTGCCCCGATATCCATGAACCGCGAAGTGCTCCAAGGCGATCTCGAGGATCCGCGCACGCGACAACTTGCCCGAACGTTCCGCGGAGTCAGTGGTGGCCATGGCCGTGAAGCGTAGCCGCCCCGACCACGTCGACCGAGGCCAGCAACGCCGAACGCCCCGCTCTCGGGAAGCGGGGCATTCGATCAGGTCCGAGTGTTCACGTGGTGGTCTTGGGCTTCGACGAACCCGACGTCAGACCGCCCGCCAGGCCGCCGAGAATCGAGATCAGCTGGCTGAGGATGTTGTCCATGTTGTTCTCCTTCTATGTGATTCTTGCCACCGTGATCCGGCTCACAGAGAAGTCTGCACACTCATCCGGGATTCGTCTACCAGATTTGCGATTTCTTTTACAAGATTCTTTTGGTCACGATTCGAACACGATCGGCTACCGAAGGCCGGCTCTGCGCGCGATGTCCATCGCCTGGGCCACGATGTCGTCGATCAGCTTCGTCGACGGCGCCCCGACGGCGGCCGTGTTCCGCGGATCCTCCATCGTCCGCCGCAGCACCCCCTCGGCGATGATCGAGATCTTCCACAGGGCGAGCGCGTGCCAGAACCCGAGCGCGGCCGGATCCCTGCCGGTCTCGTGCATGTAGGCCTTCGTCAGCTCCTCTCTCGTCGGAAAGCCCTCCAGCGTCGACGCCGCGAACGGCCCGGGCACCTCGTCCTCCGCCTGCGCCCAATACGCCAGCAGCGCACCGACATCCGCGAGCGGATCACCGAGAGTGCACAGTTCCCAGTCCACGACGGCGACCACCCGGCCATCGTCGCGGGCGGTGATCACATTGCTCAGGTGGAAGTCGCCGTGCACCAGGGTCAGCTCGGTCTGCGCGGGGATGGACCGGGTGAGCAGCGCCGCCAACTCGTCGACCGCCGGGATGTCGCGGGTCTTCGATTTGGCCCACTGCCCCGACCAGCGCCTGAGCTGGCGCTCCGCGTACGGCGAGTGGCTCGCCAGATCGTCGAGGCCGGCCAGCTCTAGGTCGACAGCGTGAATGCTGGCCAACGCCTTCGGCATCGACAGCCCGGTGGCCCGTCGACGTTCGGGCGTCAGCTCCTTGGCCACCCCGATGCTGTCGATCACCACACCGTCGACGTAGCTCATCAGCATCAGCGGCGCGTCGGTGATCGCCGGATCCTCGGTCAGGCCCAGCACCTTCGGTACCGGCACCCCAGTCCCCTGCAGGGCGGACAGGATCCGGTACTCCCTGGCCACGTCGTGTGCCGACGCCAACAGGTGCCCGAGCGGCGGCCTGCGCAACACCCACTGGCCACCCCCCGCATCGGACACCAGGTAGGTCAGGTTCGACTGGCCGTTGCCGATCCGCTTGAACTCGAGCGGCGCGACGGCACCGACCCCCATGTCGGCGATCCAGGTCGACACCGCCTCTTCGTCGAGCCCTACGGCGTTGCTCATCGGGTTCCCTTTCCTGTCACGGACTGTGTTGTGGTGTATGTCATTTCGCGGCGGCGACGGACTCTTCGGCGGCGAACCGGTACGGCCGCAGCTCCTGGCGCGCGATGGTCCGTTTGTGGACCTCGTCGGGGCCGTCGGCGAGCCGCAGCGCGCGCAGGTGCGCGTACATCATCGCCAGCGGGAAATCGTCGGACACCCCGCCGCCGCCGTGCACCTGGATCGCGCGGTCGACGATCTTGAGCGCCATCCGCGGCGCGGCCACCTTGATGGCGGCGATCTCGGTGCGCGCCTCCTTGTTGCCGACGGTGTCCATCAGCCAGGCGGCCTTGAGGGTCAGCAGCCGTGCCATCTCGATCTCGATGCGCGCCTCGGCGATCCAGTCCTGGATGTTGGCGCGCGCGCTCAGCGGGCGGCCGAAGGTCACCCGGGTCGACGCCCGCAGGCACATGAGCTCCAGCGCCCGCTCCGCCATCCCGACCGCGCGCATGCAGTGGTGGATGCGCCCCGGTCCGAGCCGGGCCTGGCTGATCATGAAACCCGCACCGGCACCGGCCAACACGTCGGCGTCGGGGACCCGGACGTTCTCGAACAGCACCTCTGCGTGCCCCTCGCGGTCCTGGTAGCCGAACACCGGCAGCCCGCGCACCACCGTGATCCCGGGTGCGTCGATCGGTACCACCATCATCGACTGCTGGCTGTAGACGGGCCCGGCGGGATCGGTCTTGCCCATCACGATCAGCACCCGACAGTTGGCGTGCAACGCATTCGAGGTCCACCACTTGCGCCCGTTGAGCACCCAGTCGTCGCCGTCGCGGACCATGGTCATCTGGATGTTGGTCGCGTCCGAACTGGCGACGTCCGGCTCGGTCATGGCGAACGCGGAGCGGATGGTGCCCTCCAGCAGCGGCCGGAGCCAGCGCTGTTTGTGCTCGTCGGTGCCGAAGAGCGTGAGCACCTCCATGTTCCCGGTGTCCGGGGCGGAGCAGTTGCACGCCTCGGACGCCAGGTGGCTCCGTCCCATGATCTCGGCCAGCGGTGCGTACTCCGAGTTGGTGAGCCCCGGCCCGTACCCGGGATGCGGGTGAAAGAGGTTCCACAGCCCCCGCGACCGCGCCTCGACCTTGAGTTCCTCGATGATCGGCGGCTGGAAGTGCGGATCCCCGGACTCGCGCATCTGCTGCTCGTACACCGCTTCGGCCGGGTAGATCCGCTCGTCCATGAAGGCCACGAGCTTGTCGCGATACTCCTGACAGCGTTCGGTGGGTGCGAAATCCATCTGCTTCCCTCTCCCTGGATCAGCATGCCCGTGACGGCCGCGACCGCGGCGGAAGTACCCAAGCAGCCATGCTAGTTCGCGAATGTGGCTACCACCTGCGGACGCGAATATCGCTGCCGAGCCGCAACAAATCGGATTCGAATCGATTTCGGTCGACCAGGGAACACGACCAGAGGCGAGCCCCTCCAGCGGTAACTTACTCAAAAGTAAGATCCGTGCTAGCGTCTGCCCGTTCGGTGATGCCAGTCACAATCCCCTGGAGGCACGATCGTGCACACATGGCCAAGGACCGCGGGTTCCGCCATCCTCACCCTGATCGTCGGGGCCACGCTGGCCGCCCCTGCCGCGATCGCCGAACCGGCCGCCGAGGCGGGCAAGGACTGGACCGAACTCGTCGACGCGCCGCCGCAGTACCCTGGCATCGCGGTCGAGAAGGACGTCCCGATCACCATGAGTGACGGCGTGGTGCTGCGAGCGAACGTCTATCGCGCTGCCGATGCCGATGGGAAGGCGATCGAGGGCCGGGTGCCGACCGTGGTCAACCTGACCCCGTACACACGGTTTGTCGACACCCTCATCGACGAGGTCGCCAACCATCCCGCCCTCGGACCCCGACTGATGGACTTCGTCGGAAACCTCGATTTCTCGGCCACTCCCCTCGACGGCATCACCGAGCTCACCCAGGTGGTCCGCGGCGGTGGCGCCCGACTGCTCGGCGTCAACCGCGACCTCGTCCAGAACGGCTACGCGCAGGTGATCGTCGACGTCAGGGGCACCGGATACTCCAATGGCACCTGGGGCACCTTCGACGAGCGTGAACAGCAGGACACCGTCGAGGTGCTCGACTGGGTCCGGGGCAGGAACTGGTCGAACGGCACGACGGGGATGGCGGGCATGTCCTACTCCGCCATCAATCAGATCCAGGCCGCGGGTCGTAACCCCGAGGGACTGAAGGCGATCTTCCCCGTCATCCCCGGGCAGGACTTCCACCGCGAGGTCGCGGCCCCCGGCGGGGTACTCGGCTCGGGCTTCATGCCGTTGTGGATCTTCGGCGTCAACTTCCTGAAGTGGATGCCGCCCTTCGAGTCGCTCGTCAAGGGTCAGTTCGACCCGCAGTGGCTTCTCGACCGGGCCTCGGATCCGATCACGCTGGTTCCCGAGGTCTTCCAGGCGTTGTTCTATGGGGATTCCCCGCCACTCGACGACGGCGACTTCTATGCCACGCGCGGCGTCGACGCCTCGAAGGTCACCATCCCGACCTTCATCTACGGCGGCTGGAAGGACATCTTCAAACGCGGGGAACCGCGCCTGTACAACGACATTCCGCTGCCACCGGGCCGCAAGCAACTGATGATGGACGAGACGTACCACATCAACCCCGGTTACCGACTGGGTCTGCCCGGCAGCCCGCCGCGGCTCGACGTGCTCGAACGGGCATGGTTCGACCGCTGGCTCAAGGGCATCGACAACGGGATCGACGACTACGGACCCGTGACGATGTACCAGCAGGGCGGCGGCTGGACCAGCACCGAATCCTTCCCCCGCCCCGGCGCCGACCACCGCCGGATGTACCTGTCCGCCGCACCGTCGGGGACCGCGGGACACGCGCGGGGCGACGGATCGCTGAGCCCGCAGGTGCCGACCGAACCGAACGCGATGACGGTGTTCCCCGGGCTGCGCATGGCGTGCTCGCGGGACACCGCGTCGGGGACGGCGGGCATCGGCGCGATCCTCGGGTCGGCCTGCACCAGGGACACCCGCTTCGCCGAGGGCGAGGCGCTGACCTTCACCAGCGCCGCGGTCGACTCCCCCACCGCAATCTCGGGCCCGATCAACGTCCACCTCAACACCGTCACCGAGGCCGCCGAGGGCGTGTGGCACGTCACCGTGAACGACGTTGCCCCCGATGGCACCTCGACGATCCTGAGCAACGGGGCCCTGCTCTCCTCGCGCCGCGCGATCGATGAGTCCCGCAGCGAGAGATCGGCCAACGGCGACTACACGGTGCCGGTCCACCCACTGACCAAGTCGACGATCGAGCCGGCCACCCCGGGACTGCCCACCGTGCTGGACATCGACGTCGACGCCACCGATGCGGTCCTGCAGCAGGGCCACCGCCTCCGCGTCGACATCTTCGCGACGGACCTGCCGCGCCTGCTGCCCTCGCTGCCGGACCTGGTGGCCGGCGGACTGCGACCGCAGCACCTCGCCCTCGATCCGCGCCAACCCAGCTTCGTCAATCTCCCGGTGGTCGGGGCGGGCGGCTGGGGATGACACCGTGACGCCGGGGCGGCGGTGAGGGGCGACAAACACCCCCGAAGTGCGCGAGAATCAGTCATGGCTCGTCCGCTTCCCGCGATGACCAGCGACACGCTGCCGCACCCACCGCACCGGCTCCCGGTGCTGGGCGACGTGCTCTCCGCCGACGCCGCCCGCCCCGCCCAGCGACTGGCCGAACTCGCCGGGTTCCTCGGCCCGATCTACGAGACCAAGATCTTCAACCGGCACCTCACGGTCGTCTCGGGGCCCGTGGCATACGCGGAACTCGGTGACGAGAAACGGTTCGGCAAACACGTCGGTTTCGCCTTCGCGGCCTCCCGCGAGTTCCTCGGCGACGCGCTGCCAACCGCATACAGCGACGAACCCAACTGGTCGCGAGCGCACAACATCCTGATGCCCGCCTTCACGCTCTCCGCGATGCGCAGCTATCACGACATCATGCTCGAGACCGTCGGCGAACTCCTTGCCCACTGGGACACCCTTGCCGACGAGGACACCACCGTCGACGTGCACACCGACACGAGCAAGCTGACGCTCGAGACGATCGGCCGCATCGGGTTCGGCTATCACTTCGATTCGTTCACGCGCAGCGAGCCCGACCCCTTCGCCGTCGCGGTGGCGCGCATGTTCGCCTACATCGGGCGCGCCGGGTTCCGCATCCCGGTGCACTGGCTGGAGAACGCGGTCCACGGCAAGGACATCAGGCAGAACGCCCGCGATGTCGACTACATCAGGCACGTGGTCGACGACATCATCCGCGAGCGCCGCCGCCACCCGGACGGTCAGCCCGACGACCTGCTGGCGCTGATGCTCGGCACCGCGGACCCCGAGAGCGGCCAGCATCTCGGCGACGAGAACATCCGCAACCAGGTGATCAGCTTCCTCAGCGCCGGCCACGAGACCACCTCCGGCACATTGTCGTTCGCGCTGCATCTGCTCGCGACCCACCCCGAGATCGCGGACCGGGCCCGGGCGGAGGTCTGCTCACTGTGGCCCGCGGGCACGCAGCCGGACCCGGTGTTCGCCGACATCCACAAGCTCAAGTACGTGCGCCGGGTCGTCGACGAGACGCTGCGCCTGTGGCCGATCGCCCCCGGCTACTTCCGGGAACCGAAGGAGGACACCACCCTCGGCGGCCACGCCGTCCGGAAGGGCCAGGCCCTGCTCGCGCTGACCCTGCGGGTGCAACGGGACCCGGTGTGGGGCCCGAACCCGCTGGCCTTCGACCCGGACCGGTTCCTCCCGGAGCACGCCCGCACCCGCCCGACGGGCATCTACAAGCCCTTCGGCACGGGCATGCGCTCGTGCATCGGACGCCAGCTCGCCCTCCACGAGTCCACGCTGGCGCTGGCGCTGATCCTGCACCGCTACGAGCTCGAACCCGTGCCGGACTACCAACTGGAGGTCGCGGAGGAGTTCACGCTCAAGCCCGTCGGCCTGCGGCTTGGTCTGAGGAGACGCTGAGGAACCGCGGAGTTGGGCGCGTTCGGCCGCCCACGGGCACGCAGGCACGCCAAGATGGAGCCCATGGCAGTCCTCACGGTCGATCGTCCGTCGATGCCCCACCCGCCGCGCCGGATCCCGCTGCTCGGGGACCTGCTCGACGTCGATGTCACCAAGCCGACGCAGAACGCGATGGCCTGCGCGCAGCGCCTCGGCCCGGTCTACGAGCGCAAGATCTTCAACTACGTGTTCACCTTCGTCTCCGGCGCGGACCTGGCCACCGAGCTCAACGACGAGAGCCGGTTCCAGAAGCACGTCGGCATCGCGCTGCGGAACCTGCGGCCCATCGGGAGCGACGGGCTGTTCACCGCCTTCAACTCCGAACCGAACTGGTCGAAGGCCCACAACATCCTGATGCCCGCCTTCACCCAGTCCGCGATGCGCAGCTACCACCAGACCATGCTCGACACCGTGCGCGAGCTGATCGTGCACTGGGACGAGCGCTGCGACGCCGCACCGGTCGAGGTCACCCCGGACATGACCAAGGTGACGCTCGAGACGATCGGCCGCACCGGCTTCGGATACGAGTTCGGCTCCTTCGACCGAGCCGAGCAGGACCCGTTCGTCGGCGCGATGATCCGCTCACTCAGGTTCGCGCAGAAGGCCTCGTTCACCATCCCGATCCCGATCCTGGACCGGACGATCAAGCGCAAGGCGATCCGCAGGAACCGGGCCGACCTGGCCTACATGGCCGAGGTGGTCGACGAGGTGATCCGCTCGCGCCGCGCGAACCCCGAGGAGCACCGCGACGACCTGCTCGGCCTGATGCTGTCCGCCGAGGATCCCGAGTCCGGGGAGCGCCTCGACGACGAGAACGTCCGCAACCAGGTGATCACCTTCCTGATCGCCGGTCACGAGACCTCCTCGGGCGCCCTGTCGTTCGCGCTGTACTACCTGGCGAACAACCCGGAGATCGCCGAGCGGGCCCGTGCCGAGATCTACTCGATGTGGCCGCAGGGCACCGACCCCGATCCGGTGTTCGAGCAGATCCCGAAGCTGCGCTACGTGCGGCGCGTCCTCGACGAGACGCTGCGCCTGTGGCCGACCGCGCCCGGCTACATGCAGGAGGCCCGCGAGGACACCGTGCTGGGCGGCCGCTACCCGATGAAGGCCGGTGACGCCGCGTTCGTGCTGTTGCCGCAGCTACACCGCGACCCCGTCTGGGGCGACGACCCGGACGCCTTCGACCCGGACCGCTTCCTGCCTGCGAACGTCCGCAAACGCCCCAGCCACGTCTACAAGCCGTTCGGCACCGGGATCCGCTCCTGCATCGGCAGGCAGTTCGCGATCCACGAGATCGTGATGGCCCTGGCACTACTGCTGCACCGCTACGACCTCGAGCCCGAACCCGACTACGAGCTGGACGTCACCGAGTTGCTCACCCTCAAGCCCGAGGGATTCCGGCTCAGCCTGCACCGCCGCTGACAGCGAAGGACACACATGGAGATCCTCACCATCGTCTGCACCGTCCTTCTCGCCGTCGCCGCGCTCGGCGCCGGGGTGCCCAAGGTGATGCTGCGAGGTCCGGCCTGGACGGCGCTGCGCAGGCGCGGACTGAGCGCCGCACGGGTCCGCTTCATCGGCGCGGCGGAGCTCGCGGGCGCGGCCGGGCTGATGGTCGGCCTGTACTGGTGGCCGGTCGGGATCGCCGCGGCCATCGGTCTGCTGGTGCTCTTCGGGTCCGCTGTCGCCTTTCACATCGGGTACGGCGACTTCGGCAACCCGGATTCCGGCAACGACGCATGGACGGCGTTCGCACTGGCGAACCTCTCGGTCGTCGTGATCGCCGCACTGATCGTGACGAACTGATCGTCCGCGCAGGTCAGAGCGGCGATATACCGCTCGACGACCGGGTCACTTGCGCCCCGCCCCCAAAGGTGGATGCTGAGAAGTAAGGACACATCGAGCGCCGCCGAGGTCTCACGAGGACCGCCCCGGCACAGGCAGCGAGGAGGGTCCGGTGTCCGAGAAAATCGACTACCCGGTCCAACTCATCCAGCCCGACGGGGCCCGGGTACACGGGGCCGGCTACGCGGGCGAGGTCACCGACATCGGTCCGGCGGAGCTGCGCGGCCTGTACGAGGACATGGTGGTGCTGCGCCGCGTCGACGCGGAGGCCACCGCCCTGCAACGTCAGGGACAGCTGGGGATCTGGGCGCCGAGCCTCGGTCAGGAGGCGTCCCAGATCGGGTCCGCGCGGGCACTCGAACCCGACGACTACGTGTTCACCAGCTACCGCGAGCACGGACTCGCGTACTGCCGCGGCGTACCACCGGGGCAATGGCCGCCGCTGTGGCGCGGAGTGGCGCTGTCGAACTGGGATCCCGCCGAGTACAACCTGACCAACCCCGCCATCGTGGTCGGCTCGCAGGGGCTGCACGCCACCGGCTATGCGATGGCCGCCCACATGGACGGCGCCGAGATCGCGGTCATGGCGTACTTCGGCGACGGCGCCACCAGCCAGGGCGATCTGTCCGAGGCGCTCGGGTTCGCCGCGAGCTGGGGCGCGGGTGTGGTCTTCTTCTGCCAGAACAACCACTGGGCGATCAGCGAACCGGTGCAGCTACAGAGCCCATTCCCGCTCGTGGCCCGGCCCCGCGGGTTCGGGATCCCTGGGATCGCGGTCGACGGCAACGACGTCCTCGCGGTCCTCGCCGTGACGCGGACGGCCGTCCGGCGCGCGCGTGAGGGCGGCGGGCCGACCTTCATCGAGGCGATCACCTACCGGATGGGCCCGCACACCACCTCCGACGACCCCACCCGCTACCGGACCGGCGCCGAGATCGAGCACTGGCGCGCCCGCGACCCCATCGACCGGCTCCGCCGACTGCTCCTGCGCGAGGACGCGATGGACGAGGAGTTCACGCGCCGGGTCGACGCCACGGCCCTCGCGGCGGCCGAGGCCCTGCGGGCGGGCGCCCTCGCCCTCCCCGATCCGGCCCCGCTGACGGTGTTCGACCACGTGTACTCCGAACCGCATCCGCTGATCGACGAGGAACGGACGCGGTTCTCGGCGTACCTGAGCACTCTCGAGGAGGCGCAGTCATGACCACGATGGCGCTGGGCGCCGCGCTGAACGCCGGGCTCCGCATGGCGTTGGAGCGCGACCCGAAGGTACTGCTGATGGGCGAGGACATCGGCAAGCTCGGCGGCGTCTTCCGGGTCACCGACAGGCTGCAGAAGGACTTCGGCGCCGCCCGCGTGATCGACACCCCGCTCGCCGAATCCGGCATCATCGGGACCGCGTTCGGGATGGCGCTGCGCGGCTACCGGCCGGTGTGCGAGATCCAGTTCGACGGATTCGTCTACCCGGCCTTCGACCAGATCGTGTCCCAGGTCGCCAGGATCCACTTCCGCACCGGGGGCCGGGTGCGCGCGCCCCTGACGATCCGGGTGCCCTTCGGCGGTGGAATCGGTGCGGTGGAGCATCATTCGGAGTCCCCGGAGGCGCATTTCGCGCACACACCCGGCCTCCGCGTGGTCACCCCGTCCACCCCGGACGACGCCTTCCACATGATCATGCAGGCCATCGCCGCGGACGATCCGGTGGTGTTCTTCGAACCCAAGCGTCGGTACTGGGACAAGGGCGAGGTGGACCTCGACGCACCCGCCGCGCTCGACCTGTACCGGGCCAGGGTGGCGGCCCCCGGCACCGACGTCACCCTTGTCGCGTACGGGGCGATGGTGGCCACCGCGCTGTCGGCGGCCGAAATCGCCAGGCAGGAGGGGCATTCGATCGAGGTGATCGATCTGCGCTCGCTCTCCCCGATCGACTTCGACACCATCGAAGCCTCCGTCCGCAAGACCGGGCGACTGGTCGTCGCGCACGAGGCACCGGTGTTCCTCGGGCTCGGCTCGGAGATCGCCGCCCGGATCACGCAGCGGTGCTTCTATCAGCTCGAGGCGCCGGTGATCAGGGTCGGCGGATTCGCCACGCCGTACCCACCCGCCAGATTGGAGCGGTACTACCTGCCCGACCCGGACCGCATCCTCGACGCGGTCGACCAGACGCTCGCCGCCTGAAGGGACATGCCCGTGCACCCAGCAAACGAGTTCCGGCTGCCCGACCTCGGCGAGGGCCTGACGGACGCGGAACTGGTCCGCTGGTCGGTCGCTGTGGGCGACACCGTCGCACTCGACCAGGTGATCGCGGAAGTGGAGACGGCAAAGGCATTGGTGGAGTTGCCCTCCCCCTTCGCCGGGACGGTGCTGGCCCTGCTCGCCAAACCAGGCACCATCGTCGAGGTCGGGGCACCGCTGATCCGGATCGGCGAGCCCGGCGGGGGCGACTCCCCCGGTGGAGCGGTGACGCCCGCCGCCGAACCGCCGGATCATCCGGCCACGCTGGTGGGGTACGGCCCGACCGCCGCGCCCGCCAGCCGGAGGCGAGGGGCCACCCCCACCGCCACCCCTGCGCCCCAAGGCCTCGAGCCCGCGCGACCCGACGCGAAGCCCTCCGCGCGCAGGCTGGCCCACGAGCTCGGCATCGACCTGAGCGACGTGCAGGGCACCGGGTTCGGTGGGGCGATCACCTCCGAGGACGTACGCGCGCAGGATGTTTCACGAGAATCGGCTCGCCCCCATGACGCGATGTCGCACCGCGAGACCCGCACCCCGATCCGGGGCGTGCGGCAACAGACCGCGGACGCGGTGACGCGCAGCGCGTTCACCGCGCCGCACGTCACCGAATTCGTCACCGTCGATGTGAGCGCGACGATGGACCTGATCGATCGCCTGCGCGCGAGTCCCGCCTTCGCCGGCCTCGAGCCCACCCCCCTCGCCCTGGTGGCCAAGGTCCTGTTGGTGGCGCTGCGCGAACACCCCTCCCTCAACTCGAGCTGGGACGAGGAGCACCAGGAGATCGTCACCAAGCACTACGTCCACCTCGGGATCGCGACCGCCACCTCGCGCGGACTGCTGGTGCCGTCGGTCAAGGACGCGCATCTGATGAGCCTGCTCGAACTCACGCGGGCGATCCACGAGCTCACCGCGACCGCCCGCGCGGGCCGGTGCACGCCCACCGACCTGTCCGGCGGCACCATCACGATCACCAATGTCGGGGTCTTCGGCGTGGACACCGGAACCCCGATCCTGACCCCGGGCGAGGCGGCGATCCTGTGCCTCGGCGCGATTCGGCCACGCCCGTGGGTGGTCGACGACAGGGTCGTCGTCCGCCAGGTCGTCACCCTGGGTCTGTCGTTCGACCACCGACTGGTCGACGGCGAACAGGGCTCGCGCTTCCTGGCCGACCTCGCCGCGACCCTCACCGATCCGCTCACCCTGCTCTGATACCCGGGGCGCGGTCAGACCAGAGCTGTCCTGTCGCCGGAGGCCGCCGCCGGGGGCTCCGGTATCCGCATCATGCGGAACGAGTTGACCACCCCGACGAGACCGGCGAGGAGCGGAACGAGCAGTGCGATCTGCAGCGCGAGCGGTCGGGCGTCGGTGTTGATGCGGATGATCTCGTCCTGAATCTCCTCTGGTTGCCCGACGAGCAGTTGTTCGAGCTGGGTGTTGCTCATGACCTCGGCGTCGTCCTCGAGCACCTGCGCCACCTGCTGCTGATCGGCGGGCGGGAGCACGGTGCTCGATTCCGCCATTGCGGTGAACGTGAAGGACAGCGTTGCCAGCATGACCGCGCCTGCGAACGCGAGACCGAACGACAGCCCGAAGGACCCCGCCGCCGAATTCACGCCGGCGGCCTCGCTGATCCGCTCCTCCTCGATCGGGGCAAGGGTGTAGTTGTTGAGCTGAGAGACCAACAGCCCCAACCCCGACCCCGCGATCACCAGGGGGATCACGAGGCCCCAGCCGAACTCCTCCCGCGGCACGATCGGGATCAGCGCCACGATCCCGATCGTGAGAAGCACGAATCCCCACCGGATGATGCCGCCCGGACGCCGATCGCCTGCCTTCTTCCCCGCGAGCAGCGCCACCGCGAACATGCTGAGCGAGAGTGGGGCCAGGGACAGGCCCGCCTGCATCGCGTTGTACTCGAGCACCATCTGCAGGTAGATCGGCAGCGCAATCATCGTGCCGCCCAGGGCGATCTGCTGGAGCATCTGTCCGGTGATCCCCAGCCTGAAGACCTTGGAACGGAACAGATCCGGGTCCAGCAGCGCCGGCTTTCCTTCACGCTTACGCCGGATCAGCCAGTAGGCCAGCCCTGCCATCGCAATCGCACCGATCGCCAGGAGCGCCCCGACGGCCTCGCCGCCTTCCTGCCACACCAGGATTCCCAGCACGACGCCGCCCATGCCAAGAACAGAGAGCGCCGCACCGACCTCGTCCACACCCCTTGGCCCCGTGTACGACACATCGCGAACGAGTCCGATGCCCGACAGCACGATCCCGATGATGACGACCTCGAGCACGAAACCGAGGCGCCACGACAGATAGGTGGTGATGAAACCTCCGAGCAGCGGACCGACGGCAGCAGCAATCGCGGCCGCCGCCCCGACGAGCGCATAAACCTTCTTCTGCGCGCCGCCCTCGAAGTTGCCGTGGATGAGGGACTGCATGGCGGGAAGCAGGAGCGACGCGCCGATCCCTCCGAGCACGGCCCAGAAGATGATGACCACGGTCAGGCTCTGTGCGAGCGCCATCGCCGATGCCCCGACCGCGTAGCCGAGCAGACCGAGCACGTACGCCCGCTTGCGTCCGATGAGGTCGCCGACCTTGCCGCCGATCAGGATGAACGCCGCGGACACCAGTGCTTCGAGAGCGATCGCCGCCTGAACGCCGCTGACAGTCGTGTCGAGATCCCGCACCACCGACGAGATCGACACGTTCATGAGCGAGGTGTCGACGACGAGCACGAACATCGCCATCGCCAGCAGCACGGCGAGCAACAGTCGGGGGCCCGTCACCCGTTCTGAATCGCCCACGGCCACCTCCTGGACGCCACCCTCTCCGCCCGTCGAGCCGGCACGGGAACAGGGGTAGCCGAGTTCGATGTCCATCTCTCGAACCGAGTGTGACATGAGTCAGGGCGGTACGGTGCAGGGTGCGCTTTTCCGTCACCGATCTCGTCCGGCTGCGCCGGGCCCGTGCCGCGATCTTCGGCATCTTCGCGATCAACGGATTCCTGTTGGCCGCCTGGGTGGTGCACATCCCGGCCATCTCGGAGCGCACCGGCATCAGCCACGCCACCCTCGGCTGGTTGCTCCTGCTGCTGGCGGGCGGCGCCCTGATCGGCATGCAGGTGGCGGGCCCGCTGGCGGATCGCTACGGCAGCCGACTGATGGTGATCCTGGCCGGGGTGTTCATCTCGTTCGGGGTGATCGGGCCGGGGCTGGCGACGGACGCCGTCTGGCTCGGTGTGGCACTGACCGTGTTCGGGTTCGGCAACGGCGCGCTGGACGTGTCGATGAACTCGCAGGCGGTGCACGCGGAACAGCTGTACCGGCGGCCGATCATGTCGGCCTTCCACGCGTTCTTCTCCATCGGCGGCGTCGTCGGGTCGTTGCTCGGGGCCGCGGCGCTTGCCGCGGGGTGGCCGCCGCTGACCTCGCTGGCCGTCGCGTCCGCGATCGGGTTCGTGACGGTCGGCGCGTGCGGTCCGTTCCTGCTGCCGCATGTCGCCCACGACCGCACCGAGCACGCCGCCCCCGACCAGGCCACCCGCAGGCGCGCCGCCGGGGCCCCGCGCAAGGTGCTGGCCCTCGGCGCGCTCGCGTTCGCGCTGTTCCTGTCCGAGGGGGCCGCGAACGACTGGAGCACGCTGCAGGTCAAGGAGCACCTCGGGACCTCCGACGCGACGGCCGCGCTGGCCTTCGGCGCGTTCGCCCTGATGATGACGATCGGCCGGTTCGGCGCCGACCGGGTCAGCGCCGCGCTCGGACCGGTCGCGGTGGTGCGCTACGGCACGCTGATCGCGGCCGCGGGCATCGGGACGGTGATCGTCTCCGGCTGGGTGTGGCTGACGCTGGCCGGCTGGGCGTTGTTCGGGCTCGGGCTGTCCGGCTGCATCCCGCAGATCTTCACCGCGGCGGGCAACCTGAGCGTCGGATCGGCGGGGGTGAACATGTCGCGCGTGGTGGGCATGGGCTACGTCGGGCTGCTCGCCGGGCCTGCGTTGCTCGGCTGGCTGACCAAGCTGATGCCGCTGACCGCGACCATGGTGGTGCCGCTGGTGTTCGTGTTACTGGCGTCGCGGTACGCGGGACTGGTCGGCCGCCCCCGGGTACCGAGTGAGCTCAACCAGTCGGCCTGAGCCCTCGGCGACTTCGGGCGTTTCGACCACCCCGCCACCGGGCTCCTTGTAAGTTCGGGCCGCGCGCGCCGCCATCTCATCGAGCCAAGGAGCCACGCCCCATGGGCAGCATCAACGACGTCGACCCTCTCGCCATGGTGATCGCGATGATCACCACCGCCCTCATCCCGACCGGGAGCATCATCTACTAGACACCGAGAACACCGAAGGCGCCCTTCCCCGATCGACTCGGGGAAGGGCGCCTTCGTCGGCGAACGCGTCGGGCTAGAGGGCCTTGAGCTCCTCGGTGACCGCGGCGACCATTTTCTTGGCGTCGCCGAACAGCATCGAGGTGGTGTCCGCGAAGAACAGCGGGTTGTCGATGCCTGCGTAGCCCGAGGACATCGACCGCTTGAGGACGATGACGGAGCGGGCCTCGTCGACATTGAGGATCGGCATCCCGTGGATCGGGCTGCTCGGATCGTTGCGCGCCGCGGGGTTGGTCACGTCGTTGGCGCCGATCACGATGGCGACGTCGGTGCGCGAGAACTCACCGTTGATGTCGTCCATCTCCTTCATGGCGTCGTACTCGACGTCCGCCTCGGCGAGCAGCACGTTCATGTGACCGGGCATGCGACCCGCGACCGGGTGGATCGCGTACTTGACCTCGACACCCCTGGCCTCGAGCAGCGCGGCCATCTCCTTGACGGCGTGCTGTGCCTGCGCCACGGCGAGTCCGTAGCCGGGGACGACGATGACCTGGTTGGCGTACGCCATCTGGATCGCCGCATCCGAGGCGGAGGTCGCCTTGACGGTGCCGCCGGTCGCGCTCGCGCCGCCCGCCTCCGCGGCGTCGCCACCGAACGAGCCGAAGATGATCGCCGGGATCGACCGGTTCATCGCCTTCGCCATCAGGTTCGTCAGGATGGTGCCCGACGCGCCGACGATCATGCCTGCGACGATCATCGCCTGGTTGTTCAAGGCCAGACCCGCCGCCGCCGCCGACAGACCGGTCAAAGCGTTGAGCAGCGAGATCACCACGGGCATGTCGGCGCCGCCGATCGGCAACACCACGAACAGGCCCATGACACCGGCCGCGACGAGCAACCCGACGATCAGCAGTGAGGACTGCGGGTCACCGTCGGCATTGATGCCGATGAACACGGCCAGCCCGATCGAGACCAGCGCGAGGATCATGTTCGCGACCTGGAACGCCTTCGCGTTCGAGACGAACACCTTCTCCACGTTCTTGTTGAGCAGTTCCTGCAGCTTCGCGAACGCCACCAGCGAGCCCCAGAACGAGACCGAACCGATGATCGCGGCGAACAGCGATCCGACGATGAACGGTGCCGAGGGCACCGCCTCGACGGCGGTGAAGCCGTCGGAGTTGAGGAACTCGGCCCACGCGATGAGCGCAACGGTGCCACCGCCGACACCGTTGAACAGCGCGACCAGCTGCGGCATCGCCGTCATCTTGGTGCGCAGCGCCGGCGGGACGCCGAGGACGACGCCGACCAGCAGGCCACCGGCGATGAGGGCCCAGTTGTCCGTGTCGCGGATGTCGATCAGGACGGCGACCACCGCGATCAGCATGCCCACCGCGGCGATGTAGTTTCCGCGGACCGCGGTCTTCGGGCCGGTGAGGCCGGACAGACCGTAGATGAACATCGAGAACGCGACGATGTAGAGGATCGTGACGAGGTAGCCCATCAGGCGTCAGCCCCCTTCTTCTCGGCCGCCTTCGGGGCGTCCTTCTTGGGCTTGAACATCGCGAGCATGCGGTCGGTGACGACGAAGCCGCCGACGACGTTCAGGGTGCCGAACACCAGCGCGACGAAAAGGATGATCTTGATGCTCCACGGGGCATCGCCGGGCAGGTGACCGAGCACGACCAGCGCGCCGAGCACGACGATGCCGTGGATGGCGTTGGTGCCCGACATCAGCGGCGTGTGCAGGGTGTTGGGCACCTTGGAGATGACCGCGAAGCCCACGAACCCGGCCAGGACCAGGATCGCGATGTTCGCAAGAAGTTCGTTGTACATCAGGGGGTTGCCTCCTTGCGGGTGACGCACGCGGCGGCGAGCACCTCGTCGTCGAAGTCCGGCGCGAGCGCGCCACTCTCGTCGAGCATCAGCTCGATGAGGGCGTACAGGTTCTTCGAGTACAGCTCGCTCGAGTGCTCCGGCATGGTGGCCGGGAGGTTCAGCGGGGAGCAGATGGTCACGCCGTGCTTGACGACGGTCTGACCGGGCTCGGTGATCTCGCAGTTGCCGCCGGTCTCACCCGCCAGGTCGACGATGACGCTGCCGGGCTTCATGCCCTCGACGGCGGCGGCGGTGACCAGGCGTGGGGCCGGACGGCCGGGCACAAGCGCGGTGGTGATGACCACGTCGAAGCCCTTGATCGCGTCCTCGAGCGCCTGCTGCTGCTGGGCCCGCTCGTCCTCGGTCAGCTCGCGGGCGTAGCCGCCCTCACCGGCCGCGTCGATGCCCAGGTCCAGCCACTGCGCACCGACGGAACGGACCTGGTCCGCCACCTCGGGTCGCACGTCGTAACCGGTGACGCGGCCGCCGAGACGCTTGGCCGTGGCAAGCGCCTGCAGGCCAGCAACGCCGACGCCGAGCACCAGCACGGTGGCCGGCTTGACGGTGCCCGCGGCCGTGGTGAGCATCGGGAAGTACCGGGTGGACTCCGACGCGGCCAGCACGACGGACTTGTAGCCCGCGACGTTGGCCTGTGAGGACAGCGCGTCCATCACCTGGGCGCGGGAGATACGCGGGATCGCCTCGACGGCATACGCCTCGACCCCGGCGTCCGCGAGCGCGGCGATGCCGGTCTCGTTGGTGCGCGGGGCCAGGAAGCCGATCAGCTTCTGGCCGGCGCGCAACCGGGCGGTCTCCTCGGCGTTCGGGGCCGCGACCTTGAGGACGACGTCCGCGGACCATGCGTCGCCGATGGTCGCACCCGCCTCCTCGTACAACTCGTCGGGCATCAGGGCGCCCAGCCCCGCACCGGACTCGACGATGACGTCGAGGCCCTTGCCGCGAAGCGTTGCGACGACCTTGGGTACCAACGCGACCCGGCGCTCGCCGTCGTTCGTTTCCCGAACGACGCCGACCGTTGGGCGCGGCTGCTTAGAGCTCTGCGATGTATCCAACTGCCTATTTACTTCCTGCGGTAGGTGGTTTGGAACCGCGGCGGACGGCGGCACCCGTGCGACTTGCGGATGATGACCCAGCTGGCACGAAGTTCACAACACTAGCCAGAGTGGCGCCACGATAGGGGAATCTCATCCCAGCGGGTGGAAACTGAATCGAATCCGAACAGGACCAATCGCCCAACTCGGACACCGATATGTGGCGCCGATCACACGCGTAGTCTGGGATTCCGACCGCATCGGAGGTGCCGATGAGCAGGCAGACCAAGCCGACCGTCACGATCGAGCGCGTCTACGACCACCCCGAACCCGAGCCGGGTGCACGGATTTTCGTCGACCGGCTCTGGCCACGGGGCATCCGCAAGGACGCATTCCACTACGACGATTGGGCCAAGGACCTCGCGCCGTCGACCGAACTGCGGCGGTGGTACAGCCACGAGGAGGCGCACTTCCGGGAATTCCGGGCGCGCTACCGCGCGGAGCTCGAGTCCGATTTCGGCCAAGAGGCGATCGCCCGCGTCGAGAAGCTCGCGCACGGTCGTCCACTGGTCCTGCTCACCGCCACCAGGGACCTCGAGCACAGCCACGCCGAGGTGCTCGCCGAGTTCCTGCGGGAGTCGGACTCGTGAGCTCCGACGACAACGGCGGCGACCCGGCGTGCTGGCTCGACCGGGTGTGCCCCGAGTGCGGGGCGTTCCGGCCCGACGGGACCGAGGACGGCTGCCCACGGTGCGCGGGCGAGCCACATATCCCCGCGACCGACCTGCCCAGCACCTAGAGTGGCGCCGGTGAGCGATGCGAAGCAGCCGACGCTGATCGACCGTGAGCCGTTGACCGCCGCCCTGTTCGAGGAATGGGACATCCTCGACGGCCTGCTCGCCGGGCTCACCGACGAGCAGTGGTCGAGCCCCACCCCGCTGCCGGGCTGGACGGTGCACGACGTCGTCGCCCACCTGATCGGCATCGAGTCGATGCTGGGCGGCGTCGAGCCGCCGCTCACCGCGGACGAGGTGCCCGCCTCCCCCCACGTGCACAACGCGATCGGCGCCTTCAACGAACGCTGGGTGGCCGGCCTGCGCTCGCACAGCCACGCCGAGGTGCTGTCCGGGTTCCGCGACATCATCCGCACGCGCCGCCAGGCGCTGTCCGCGATGACCCAGGACGACTTCGACGCCCCGTCGATGACGCCGGTCGGTCCCGACAGCTACGGCCGGTTCATGCGCACCCGGCTGTTCGACTGCTGGTTCCACGAGCACGACATCCGGGACGCCATCGGCCTGCCCGGCGAGGAGGGCGGGCCGCGGGCCGAGTACTCGTTCGCGGAATTGGTCGGAGGCCTCGGCTTCGCGGTCGGCAAGAAGGGCGGTGCGCCGGACGGCTCGACCGTGACGTTCGCGCTGACCGGCCCGCTCGCCCGCGACATCCACGTCGCCGTCCGCGGCCGCGCCGCCGTCGTCCCCGCCCTGGACGCCCCGGCGACCACGACGCTGCGGCTCGATTCGCGGCTGTTCACGCGGCTGTGCGGCGGACGGGCGTCCGCCGCGGATCATGCAGGGGAGATCGAGGTGCTCGGCGACGAGGCCCTCGGCCGCCAGATCGCGGCCAACCTCGCCTTCACCATCTGATGCGGCTGTTCCTGTCCTCGTACAGGTTCGGGGCCGACCCCGATCGACTGCTGAGCCTGCTCGGCGAGCCCGGTCCCGTTGCCGTGATCGCGAACGCCGCGGACGCGTGGGAGGTGGGCCGCGACTCGGCGGTGGTCAGCGACGTGACGCCGCTGCGCCGGATGGGCTTCGACGCACGGGAGCTGGACCTGCGCGAGTTCATCGGCGACCGGGAATCCCTGCGCGCGGAGCTGGCGAAGCAGTCGATGGTGTGGGTGCGCGGCGGCAACACCTTCGTCCTGCGCGCCCAGTTCGCGCGCAGCGGCGCCGACGTGGTGCTGCCGGACTTGCTGCGTTCCGACGCGCTGGTCTACGCCGGGTACAGCGCGGGGGCCTGTGTGATGTCGCCGTCGCTGCGGGGGCTCGAACTGCTCGACGATCCGGCGGAGGTCGGGCCGGCCTGCGGGACGTCGGTGATCTGGGAGGGACTCGGCCTGATCGATCAGGCGATCGTGCCGCACTTCCGCTCGCCGGGATACGGGAGCGAGGAGACGGCTCTGATCGACGAGGTCGCGGAGCGCTACCGGCTGGCGGGCACCCCGTATCGGACCCTGTCGGACGACGACGCGATCGTCATCGACACGCGGATATGAGTGGTAGCCGGGCCCGCGGGCCCGGCCACCACTGAGCCGTTGGTCAGCCGAATCCGACGATCCGGTCGGCCGGGATGTGGACCGGCAGGAGGGAGGGACGGCGCATCGTCTTGAGCCTGCGGCGCGAGACCTCATCCGCCCCGTCGAGCAGGGCGTCGACGAGGAGCTCCGGATCCCGCCCCCAGGCCGAACCGATCACCTCCACCGCATTGTCGGTGAACAAACCCGAATCGGTCAGGGCGTCGCGCCACTGCGCGAACTCTCCCCCGCGCACCAGATCGATCGCCCAGGCGTCGATCTCGCCGCCGTCGAACTCGTACGACAGCACTGCGCTGACGAGGTCTTTTGTGTGGGATCCCAGGTCTCTCATCGTGTCGGTCCCTTCGTCAATACTGACGGCTTCTTCGCTGTAACACTATGTGGCGCTGTGGCGATAACTCACGCTATCGCCGATTCCGTGCCCTGGACCTTCGGCTCGCCAACGATCTGGTAACAGAGTGACTGGCGTGACGAATGTGACTCATGAGGCATGCGATGCCGCTATCCGCCGACCCTCACCCCGTCGAGCAACGCGTCGACGAGCAACTCCGGGTCGCGAGACCAGGCGGTCCCGATGGTGTCGACCACCGAGGGGGTGAACATGCCCGAGGACCCGACCGTGTCGAGGAACTCCCCGAACTCGCCCGACCTGATGGCACCGATCACCACCTCGTCGACCACGGCATGGTCCTCGAACTCATAGGCGAAAATCGCGCGGATGATCCCGTCGACTCCACTGGGCAGCCCGCTCATCGCCCACCTCTTCCCGATCCATATCGGACGCCAACCGAAATTGGTCTGCGTCTACGTGTAACGCATTCGCGCTACCGAGCGATAGGGGGAAACCTAACCCAGCGGGCGGGGAGATTGGGTTGCCGTTGTGAGAACCTTCGGTTACGAACCGACAACTCCGACCGTGCACGGGTACACACGCCGTTATAAGCGGTGTTCCTCCAGCGACCTGCAAGCAGTCGCTAGCGGGCTGACTCTCGAGCTCAGATCCCGAGCGAAGCCGACAGCTGCGGCAGCGACTTGCGCAGGTCTTCCTGCCAGTACCCCCACGAATGGGTCCCGTTCGGCCGGAAATCGACGGTGGCCGGGATGTTCAGCTCGCGCAGTCGGTCGGCCAGCTGACGGGTGCACTGGTTGGTGGCGGCCTCGATCGCGCCGCCGATTACGACCTGATCGGCCAGCGGCGGCGACTTCGGGTTGCGCGGCGCGTTCGGATCCTCGTGCGCACCGGGCAGTCCGTTGCCGGTCGAGATGTAGATGGACAGGCCCCGAAGCTTCTCGGCATTGAGGTACGGGTCGTGCTCGCGCCAGGCCGGCGCGTCGTACGGACCCCACATGTTCGTGGTGTTCGCGCCGCCCATCACCTCGACGACCGTGCGGATGTACGCCTGGCCGACCGGGTCGCTCGTCCGCGCGCAACCGCTATAGGAGGCGACACCCTTGTAGAGCCCGGGCGCCTGGATCGCCAGATCGAGGACCGAACCCGCCGACATCGACAGGCCGCCGATCGAGTTCACCTTGTTCGTACCAAGCGCCTTGTCGATCACCGGCGGCAGTTCCTTGGTGAGGAAGGTCTGCCACATGTGTGCGACGCCCAGCTTGGGGTCGACCTTCTGCCAATCGGTGTAATAGCTGAAGATGCCCGCGGCGGGGATCACGACGTTGACGTTCTTGTCGGCGAAGAGCTCGACGATGTCGGTCTGGTTCTCCCAGTCGGCCCCGTCCTCGCCTCCCCCGGCGCCGTTGAGCAGGTACAGGGTGGGCCGCGGCGCGCTGGTGTCCGCGGGCCTGATCACCTGCAGCGGGATCGCGCGGCCCATCGACGGCGAGTAGACGTTGACGTCCCACTGGCGGTCGGTGTGCTTGTCGATGCCCTCGATGCGCGCGGCGGCGGTGCCCTCGGCCCCCGCCGGGGCAGCGGCCGCCGGAGCGATGACGAAGGGGGCAACTGCCATCAGAACCACGGTCGACAACGTCGCCGCCAGCGTTCGTGCACGCACTTAGCTCCCACTTTCGCTCGAGAATCGACCGCCACCCTAGTTCGCTCCCCCGAATTGGACGTACGCCCATTCGATAGAGTGACGCGCATCACGTTTTCCGGATTGGATGCGCGCACACGGTCGAGAAACAGCCGAGCCCGTCGCCATTCGGTGCCATAGACTCCGGCCGTGCTACCCCGACTGGTGTCCGTCATCATCCCCGCATACAACGGTCTTCCGCTGATCGACGAACAGCTCGACGCATTGGCTGCGCAGGACTACACCGGCGCCTTCGAGGTCGTCGTGAGCGACAACGGATCCAGCGACGGCCTTAGGGAGCATCTGGCCCGCCATCCGCTCGCCGATCGCCTGCAGTTGCGGTGGGTCGACAGTTCCGACAAGCAGGGAACTCCGCACGCCCGCAATGTCGGTATCGCCGCCGCGCATGGCGACTTTCTCGCCTTCACCGATCAGGACGACCGGGTCCATCCGGGTTGGCTGACCGCGCTCACTCTCGCCGCACAGGACTTCGACGCGGTCGGCGGTGCGGTGGAAACGGCGTCGATCAACACGGCCGAGGTGGCCTCGTGGCGCCCGATGCCCGCACCCGACGAGCGGTTCGAGGAGGTCGGCTACCTGCCCTACGCGATCGGCTGCACCTTCGGGATCTGGCGCCCCGTCATCGAAAAGGTCGGCGGCTTCGACGAGTCCTTCACCCGCGGCGGCGAGGACACCGCGCTGTCGTGGACCCTCCAGCTCAACGATTTCACCCTGGGACACGCACCCGACGCCCTGGTGGCATACCGATTCCGCACCACCTACCTGGACACCTGGCGGCAGTTGCGCGGGTACGGAGAGAACTCCGTCAAGCTCTATCTGGCCTTCCGCGAGCACGGGCACCCCCGTCACAGCGTCAGAAATCTCGCGCTCTCCTCGATCGGGGTCGTCCTCCTCAACCCGCTCGTGCCCCGATTCATCGCCCGGATCCCGCGCGGCATGTGGTTCGCCCAGACCGGCTTCCTCGCCGGGAAGATCCGCGCGAACATCAAGCACCGGGTCTTCTATGTCTGAGTCGGTATCCGCGCAGGTCGACCGTGGCTATCATCAGGCCGTGACCGCACCGGGCCGCGCACCCACCTTCGTCTCCGTGATCATCCCCGTGTACAACGCACGGCACCTGATCGACGCACAGTTGTCGGCGCTCGCCACCCAGGACTACCCGGGTGAGTTCGAGGTCATCGTCAGCGACAACGGTTCCACCGACGGGCTGCAGGATCACCTCCTCGACCATCCACTGGGACAGGCACTGAGCCTGACGGTTGTCGACAGTTCCACCGCCCCCGGCGCCGCGCATGCCCGCAACGTCGGCATAGACCGCGCGAAGGGCGACTTCCTCGCGTTCTGCGACGCGGACGATCAGGTTCACCGCGAGTGGCTGTCGGCCCTGGTCGAGGCGGCCCCCGGCAGCGACGCGGTCGCGGGCACCGTGGAAACACACACCCTCAACTCGGCCGAGATCCAGCGGTGGCTGCCGATGCCCGACCCGAGCGAGCAACCCATGTTGTTCGGCTGGAAGCCGTCGATCTTCTCGGGTTCCTTCGGAATGTGGCGGACGACGGCGGAAACCGTCGAGGGATTCGACGAGCGCTATGCGCGTGGCGGCGAGGACAACGACCTGGCGTTGCGCATCCACTTCGCCGGGCTGAGCCTCGCCCACGCGCCCGCCGCGCTCGTCTCGGTTCGGCTGCGCGGCACGATCGGCGATGTGTGGCGGCAGATGGTCAAGTACGGCGAAGCCGATGCGAAGGTCTACGCCGCCTACGTCGACCGCGGCGTTCCGCGCCGGCCCCGGCTCGCTGTCGTCGCCGAGGTCATTCGACTGACGCTGACCAACCCCCTTCTACCGCAGCGCATCTCGGGTACTTCACGCGGACACTGGGTGCAGAGCTGTGCACACCTGGTCGGCCGGGCGATCGGAAGCGTCAAGTATCGGACGTACTTCCTCTAGTCGGCCGTGCACGGGCGCAGAGCGAAGCGGCCCCGCCCGGCCGTAGGATCTGCGGGTGACTCGTGATCAGCCGCGCCTGGTGTCCGTCATCATCCCCGCCTTCAATTGCGCTCACCTCATCGACACGCAGTTGACCGCGCTCGCCGAGCAGGACTACACGGGCAATTTCGAGGTGATCGTGAGCGACAACGGGTCAACGGACAACCTTCCCGCGCTCCTCACGAACCATCCCCTGGCGGCACGTCTGGATCTGCGGTGCGTCGACTCCGCGGGGGTCGTGGGCGCCTCGCACGCCCGCAACATCGGGGTCGAACACGCGCGCGGCGATTTCCTCGCGTTCTGCGACGCCGACGACCGGGCACACCCGAACTGGATCACCGAGATGGTCGCGGTGGCGACGACCTCCGACGCGGTGGGCGGCCCCATCGAGACCACGTCCCTCAACGACCCCGACGTCGCGAAGTGGCTGCCCGCCCCGCCGCCCCACGCGCAGGCCGTCGTCCCGGGGATGTACCCCGTCGCGGGAAGCTGCAACTTCGGATTGTGGCGCAGCGTCTTCGACGCCGTCGGCCCATGGGACGAGTCCTACGTCACCGGCAGTGAGGACGCCGACTACTGCTTGCGGCTGCAGCTGGCCGGGTTCGGCCTCGCGCACGCCCCGAACGCACTGATGGGCTACCGCATCCGAAGCTCGCACTCCGAGTTCCGCAAACAACAGTCGGCGTGGGCTCAGGCGCAGGTCCGGTTGTACGCGCAGTATCGCGACCGTGGCGCCGAACGCCCACCACTGACGATGACGCCGATGCAGCTTCTCTTGCTCGCACTCCACAACCCCGCGCTCCCCCGGCCCATCAGAGGACTGTCGTACGGACAGTGGCTGTTCTATGCGGCAGGCATCGCCGGGCGGATCCGCGGCAGTATCCGGCACCGGGTCTATTTCGTCTGACCCACGGGTGGTCACACGGTGGTCTCGGCGCCTGCCAACCTCCGTGCACCCTGCCGGCGGGCTCGCCGCAGCTCACGCCACGGGGATCCGAGCAGGATTTTCGCGCGCGCTGCTCGATCAGGGCCCCGAACCACCGAGGCCAGGAAAAGGTCCGTCCACACCAGCCACCACCATCCGAATCCGCTCGCGCGCAACGACAACGGCAGGGAACTGTCGGCGACCACCTTGGACAGGATCCGGTAGTGGTCCAACCAGTCCTTGTTCTGCGCGGCATTCACGAAGGACTCCGACGCCCCGTGGTGGAATCGAATCGACAGCTCGTCCGGGGTCCACGCCACCGACGACCGTTGCATGATGCGCATCCACAGGTCCATGTCGACGAGCTGATAGATCCCCTCGTCCAGGCCACCGACATCGAGGGCCGTGCTGCGCCGGACCATCACGCAGGTCGGCTCGCCCACCCAGTTCCCCCGCGCACCGCTGCGGACAAACTGCGACACCAGCGCGGCGCCGTCGTTCGTTGACCCCAGGTCCCGGAAGTTCTGCTCGAGCCGCCCGTACCGCTCGCGCCAGCCCACGTCCTCGGTCTCGATGATCCTCGGCGCGAAGGCGAGCCCGACCGCGGCGTCGTCGAACAGCGGCGAGAGGGTCGAAAGGCAGCGCGGCAGCAGGCGGTCGTCGCCGTGCACGAACTGGACAGCCCTGCCCCTCGCCAGGCTAAGACACCGATTGTGGTTGCCGACGAGACCGAGCCTGACCTCGTTGCGAATGACCCGTGCGTCCTCGCCGACCAGCGACCGGGCGATCTCGAAACTGCCGTCGGTGGAGTCGTCGTCGACGATCAGGAGCTCGAAATCGCGGAAGTCCTGACCGGCGATGCTCTCCAGGCAGCGCGCGATGGTGTCGGCGTTGTTGTACATCGGGATGCAGACGCTGACCGCCGGGGCCGAGCCTTCGGATTCGACTGGCACTTCTCTCCCTCACCTGGCTCACGTATCGATCGACGCTCGCGGGCGCCTCGTCGGCCATTCAACCAGCCCGGCCGACCGCGGGCGGCGCCATCGAGAAGCCATGCGGGATCTGAGAGAGCGCGTTCGAGAACTTTGAAGGACGGTAGCGACGCGAACGGGTTACCCTTTCCCCTGGCCCGCGCAGCGCGGGTGGGGAGATGGGGGTCGACTCGGTGGCGCAGCCGCCGTATGTCGCGAACCGTCGGCAAGGGCGGAGCACATGAATCTATTCCGGTTGCGGCGGACCTCGAGGCTCAAGGACATCGAGAAGGTCCAGCGCCTTGGGCTCGGCACCGTCGGAGTGGGAACCTACGGGAACCCGAGGATCCTCACCTTCACCCACGACCCGACGCGCCTGACGATCGGCTCGTACTGCTCCATCGCGGACGAAACGCTGATCGTGCTCGGCGGTCAACACCCCACCGACGAAGTGACGACCTATCCCTTCCGGATCATGCTCCAGCTCCCCGGGGCGGGCGAGGACCGTCACCCCCTGCCGAAGGGCGACATCGTCATCGGCAGCGACGTGTGGATCGGTGCGCGCGTGACCATCCTCAGCGGTGTCGACATCGGGCACGGCGCGATCCTCGGCGCGGGTGCCGTCGTCTCGAAGGACGTGCCTCCCTACTCCATCGTCGGCGGCAATCCGGCCCGCCTCATCAGGAAGCGGTACGACGAGGAGACGATCGACAAGCTGCTGCAGATCTGCTGGTGGGACTGGCCGCAGCAGAAGATCGTCGAGAATCTGGAACTCCTGTCCGCACGCGACCCGTCCGAGTTCCTCGAGCGCCATCTGCCCGCTGCCGGCCGCGACCGGTCGCGAGCCTGAAGCAAATTCATCATCATGAGTCGTGAGGAACGCATGCCAGCACAAAGCCCTGACCTCGTCTCGGTGATCATCCCCGCCTACAACGCGATGGGTGTCATCGATGTGCAGCTGACCGCACTGGCGGAGCAGGACTACCAGGGCACATTCGAGGTCATCGTCAGTGACAACGGTTCCACCGATGGCCTCGCCGAGCACCTCGACGGCCACCCGCTCAGGGGGGTCCTCGACATCCGCCACATAGATTCGTCCGCCACGAAGGGCGCTCCCCACGCCCGCAACGCAGGAGCGGCGGCTGCCCGCGGCGAGTACCTGGTGTTCTGCGACGCCGACGACATGGTGCACCCGGAATGGCTCGGCGCCTTGGTCGCGGCCGGGCAGAAGTACGACTCGGTGAGTGGGCCCGTCGAGACGACCACCCTCAACACCCCGAAGGTCGCCTCCTGGCGACCCGTGCAGCCGCCGGACAAGCCCGAGGAGACACCGGGTTTCCTCAACTTCGGACTGTCGGGGAACCTCGGGCTGTGGCGCAGCGTGTTCGAAGCTGTCGGCGGGTTCGACGAGTCCCTGAACGTCGGCGAGGATGTCGACATCACCTGGCGAATTCAGCTCGCGGGCTTCACTCTCGGCCACGAGCCGAAGGCGATGGTGGCCTACCGGCTCCGCGACAACTACCGCGCCCTGTGGCGTCAGTCGTTCGCATACGGCGAGGCAGGTCCCGAGCTCTACCGGCACTACCGGTGGTACGGCCTGCGGCCAACCAAACCGTTGCACCTGCTCGTGTTCGCGTTGGGCCTGGTGGTCAGGAATCCGGTGGTTCCCAGGTTCATCTCCCGCCTGTCGACGGGCAACTGGATCTACTACACCGCCTTCGCGGCAGGCCGGATCTCCGGCAGCGTGAAATACCGGATCTGGTTCGTCTAGACGAACCAGACGCGGTGTCTGATGCTGCCGCGGACCCGGCCGACCATACGGGCCAGGTAGGTCAACCACTGTCCCCGGGGAAGTCGGGTGAGAGCCTTGGGCAGCAACGGGTTTCGGATCACGAGCAGCACCGCCACCACCGGGAGCGCGAGCGGGTTCCGCCGGAATCCGTCGGCGCGGTACCGCTCGAACAGCACCGGATCGACCTCCCCGTAGGACACGCTCTGGTCCCACAGCGCCCGATAGCTGGTGCGGAGCCGATACGCGGTCATCGCCTCGGCGGCGTGGCCGAGCGTGTATCCGGCCAGCTGGATGCGCCAGGAGAAGTCCATGTCCTCCCCCGCGCGCAGGAGCGACTCGTCCCATCCCCCGACGGCATCGAAGACGTCCCGCCAGACCCCGCAGTTGCTGCCGCTGGCGAAAGCGAGAAACCCCGGGAACGCGAAGCCGTCCTCAGGCGCCGCCATGTCGACGCGCTCCGCGATCTCCGGAGGGTTGATCGAACCGGTCTCCAGTCCGCCGCTCACCATGTCGAACTCGCGGGCGGCCACCACCAGTGCCGACAGCCACCCCGGGTGCGCGCGATCGTCCGCATCGCAGAAGGCCAGGAACTCGCCGTTCGCCGCCGCGACGCCCGCGTTGCGGGCGTGCGACGCGCACTGCGCATCGGTGGCGTCCACGTGCCGCAGTCTCAGCCGCTCCCGTAGGGGATGGTCGGCCAAGTGATCTCCCAGCCCGTCCGTGGAACGGTTGTCTCCGACCACGACCTCCATCGCGCCTGCATAGTCCTGCGCGGCGAGCGCCTCGAGTTGCTCGTCGATCACCCCGCGCGCGTTGTATGCCGGGATGACGACCGACACCAGCTTCGGTTCCTGCCTCACTCGCTCCCCCTGCTCACAGTCGACAGAATCTCCGTGTAGCGCTTCACGATCAGCTCCCCTGCCGCCGTGTCGAACAGATCGGTCGAATACAGCGCGCCACCGGTGATGCCCGCGGGCGCGCCGTCGTCATCGTAGTGATCGTTGAGACTGAACTCGATGTCATGCTTGGCCACCTCGGTGACGAACGGATGCCCCTCGATCCGGAGCCCGCCGAGGTCCACATCGATGCTGCCGCCGCCGGGCTGCAGGATCAGCTCGACCTGGAACACTCGCTCGCGCGTCCCGAGTGCCTCCTGCAGGCGGGTGTTCGAGACGTCCGGGTGCGCGAAGGCACCCAGCGCGACGTCGCGCACCCGGGCGACCAGCTCCGTGAACGGCTCGCCCTCCTCGACCGTCACCGGCATCAGGACGTCGTCGGAGAAGTTGCCGACGACCTCCGCCAGCGCGGCCTCGTCGCGACCCGCGATCGAGGTGGCCAGCGTGACGTCCGCGACCGACGCGAGGTCGCTGACCAGGACCGCGAACGCGGCCTGCATCACCATGAACAGGCTGGCCCGGCTCTCGTGCGCGAGCGCGAGCAGCGCCGCGTGGGTGGTCGCGTCGATCGACACCGGCGCGGTGGCACCGGCGGTCGTCCGCTTCGCCCGCCCCGCGCCCGCGAGTTCGAGGCGCTGCGACCTGCCCTCCAGCGCCTCCAGCCAGTACTGCAGCTGCCGGTGCGCTTCGCTGTCGGTGTCCGACGCGTCGCCGAGCACCTCGTGCTTCCACATCGTGTAGTCGCCGTACTGCACCTCCAGCGCCGGCCACTGCGGTTCGACACCTGCCGCGCGCGCGGCGTAGGCGATCATCACGTCACGGGTGAGCACGCCCATGCTGGCCCCGTCGGCGGCGATGTGGTGCACGACGATCGCCAGCACGTGATCGTCCTCGCCGAGCGCGAACAACCGCATCCGCAGTGGCAGCTCGCGGGTGACGTCGTAGTCCGCCCACAGGTAGCGCTGCACCTGCTCGTCGAGCTCGGCCGCCGACACCTGCACCCGCCGCAGCTCCGGAACCGCGTCCTCGGCGGGCACCAGCACCTGGACCGGCCCCGCCGGGGTGTCCGGGTACACGGTGCGCAGGGCCTCGTGCCGGGTCACCACGTCGGCCGCGGCGGCGCCGAGGACCTCCACGTCGAGCGGGCCGCGAATCCGCAACGCGACCGGGATGTTCCAGTCCCCGTTGCGGGTTTCGTGGTTCGCGAACCAGATCCGCTCCTGCGCGGGGGCCAGCGGGATCTGTGCGGGCCGCGGCCGGGCCCCGAGCCGGGGCCGGTTCGGGTCCTGCACGTCCACCCGGCGGGCCAGCCCGGCGACCGTTGGATCCTCGAAGAACTCGCGGACGCTGACAGTGGTGTCGAAGGCCTCTCCCATCCGCGCGGTGACCCTCGTCGCGAGCAGCGAGTTGCCGCCGACGTCGAAGAAGTTGTCCTCGGCGCCGATCCGCGGGCGGTCGAGCAGGTCCGCGAAGATGCCAGCGATGATCTGTTCGCTCGGCGTCGCCGGTGCGCGGAACATGCTGGAGCTGAGGAACTCCGGCTCGGGCAGCGCCTTCCGGTCGAGCTTGCCGTTCACGTTGAGCGGTAGCTCGCTCAGGAACACGACGACCGAGGGCACCATGTAGCTCGGCACCCGCTCACCGACGAAGGCCAGCAGGGTCTCCACTGTCGGTCCCTCCCCCTCGACCGGCACCGCGTAGGCCACCAGGTTCTCGGCACCGTGCGGACCGCGGTGCACCAGGACCACGGACGCGTCGACCGCCGGGTGTGCGGTCAGCGCCGACTCGATCTCGCCGAGCTCGATCCGGAATCCGCGCAGCTTGACCTGGAAGTCGCTGCGGCCGACGTAGTCGAGCACGCCGTGTTCGCGGCCCAGCCAACGGACCACGTCGCCGGTGCGGTACATCCGGGACCCGCTCGGGCCGAACGGATTCGCGACGAATCGCTCGGCGGTGAGGTCGGCGCGGCCCGTGTAGCCCTGTGCGAGCTGGGCGCCCGCGATGTACAGCTCGCCTGGCACCCCGACGGGCACCGGGTGCAGCCGCGCGTCGAGCACGTAGACCTGGGTGTTCCACTCGGGCACACCGATCGGCACGGTGCGCTCGTCCTCGGGCCCGCAGCGGTGGTGGGTGACGCTCACCGCCGCCTCGGTGGGGCCGTACAGGTTGAACACCGCGGCGTCGCTGAACTCGGCGAACCGGCGCACCGTTTCGGCGGGCAGCGCCTCACCGATGCAGATCACGCGGCGCAGCGACTCGATCGGCTCGGAACCGACCGACGCCAGGAACGCGGTCAGCAGCGACGGCACGAAATGCATGGTGGTGACGCGGCTCTCGCGCATCAACCGGGCCAGGTACACCGGGTCCTGCTCGCCTCCGGGCTTCGCGATCACCAACCGGGCCCCGGCGGTCAGCGCCCACCAGAACTCCCACACCGACAGGTCGAAGGTGGCCGCGGTCTTCAGCATCACCGCATCGTCGGCGCCCAGCCGGTACTCGGACTGCTTCCACAGCAGCTGGTTCGCGATCGCCCGGTGCGGCACGGCCACACCCTTCGGGCGCCCCGTCGAGCCGGACGTGTAGATCACGTAGGCGGTGTTCTCCGGCCGCAGCGGGGCGATCCGGTCCGCATCGGTGATCGGCGCGGGGCTGTGGTCGCCGAGGACACTGCCGAGGCCATCGACCAGCAGCAGCTCCACTCCCTCGGGCGGCGTGACGGCGATGCCGGTCGTGGTCAGCACCACCACCGGCTGCGCCGAGTCGAGCACGTAGGCGGTGCGCTCGGCCGGGTGGTCTGGGTCGATCGGCACGTACACGCCGCCCGCCTTGGCCACCGCGTACATCGCCACGAGCAGCTCCACCGAACGCCGGATCGCCAGCGCCACGCGGGCTTCCGGGCCGACCCCGCGGGCGATGAGCTCGCGGGCCAGCCTGTTGGCCCGCGCGTCGAACTGCGCGTAGGTCAGCTCCGCGCCCTCGAACACCGTCGCGGTCGCCGCCGGGGTCCGGCCGACCTGCGCGTCGAACAACTCGGCGAGCGTGGTTTCGGGCACCGGGTGGGTGGTCTGGTTCCACGCCGTCACCAGCTCCTCGCGGCGGCTGTCGTCGAGGATCGGGATGTCACCGACGACGGTGTCCCGGTCGGCGACCACCGTCCGCAGGATCCGTTCGAACCGGGCCGCGAACTGCCCGACGGTGTCCCTGTCGAACAGGTCGGTCGCGTAGGTGAACGATGCGGCGATCTCGGCCGGATCCCCCGTCTCGTCGTGGCGGTCCACCAGCGTCAGGTGCAGGTCGAACTTCGCAGGCTCGAACCCGGCGTCGAGCGCCTCGATCTCGAGGTCCGGCAGCGCGAACCGGTTGCGCTCGAGGTTGTGGAAGGACAGCGCCACCTGGAACAGCGGGTGCCTGGCGGTCGAACGGGTCGGGTTGAGCACCTCGACGAGCCGCTCGAACGGCACGTCCGCGTGGCCGAAGGCGGCCAGGTCGTTCGCGCGCGCGAGGTCGAGCACCTCGCTGAACCGCTGCTCCGGGCTGACCCGGGTGCGCAGCACCAGGGTGTTGACGAACATGCCGACCAGATCGTCGAGCGCCTCCTCGCCGCGCCCGGCGATGGGCGAGCCGATCGCGATGTCGGACTCGTTGCTCAGCCTGCTCAGCAGCACCGCCAGCGCGGCGTGCATGACCATGAACAGCGTGGCGTCCTGACTTCGGGCGAGATCCACGAGTGCCCGGTGCGTGCGGGCGTCCAGGGTGAACGCGTAGGTGTCGCCGCGGTAGGACTGCTCGGCGGGCCTCGGCCGGTCGGCCGGCAGGTCGAGCTGCTCGGGCAGGCCCGCCAACTCGGCGGTCCAGTACGCGACCTGCCGCGCGGCCACCGAGTCCGGGTCCTGCTCGTCGCCGAGCACCGCCCGCTGCCAGAGGCTGTAGTCCGCGTACTGCACCTCGAGCGGCGCCCACGTCGGCTGCGCGCCGTGCAGGTGCGCCGAGTAGGCGACCATCACGTCCCGCGCCAGCGGTCCCATCGAGAAGCCATCCGCCGAGATGTGGTGCACCACAAGCGCGAGCACGTGTTCGGTCTCGCTGACCCGCAGCAGCCGCACGTGCAACGGGATCTCGGTCGTGACATCGAAGCCGGTTGAGGCCAGCTCGATCACCCGCGCGAGCACCTCGTCCTCGCCGACCGGGACCGGCACCAGCTCCTGGACCGCCTGGTCCGCGGGCAGGATCACCTGGCACGGCCCGGCGTCGGAATCCGGGTAGACGGTGCGCAGCGACTCGTGCCGCTCGACCGCGGCGGCCACCGCGGCGCGCAGCGCCGACGTGTCGAGCCGGCCGGACAACCGCAGGGCGAGCGGGATGTTGTTCACGGCGGAGGCGGTGTCGAAGCGGTTGAGGAACCACATCCGCTGCTGCGCCAGCGACAGCGGAATGCGGGCCGGCCGTGCCATCTTCGTCAGCGGGATGCGACCGACCTCCCGGGATGCGGACTCGGCGTGCACGGCAAGCTCCGCCACCGTCGGGTGCTCGAACACCGCACGGATCGCCAGCGAGGTGCCCAGTGCGGAGTTCACCCGGGCCACCAGCCTGGTCGCCAGCAGCGAGTTCCCGCCGAGCTCGAAGAAGCTGTCGTCCACCGACACCCGCTCCGCGCCGAGCAGCTCGGCGTAGATCCCGGCGATGGCCTCCTCGACCGGGTTCGTGGGGCCGCGGAACTCGCGGTCGGTCACGAACTCCGGCACCGGCAGCGCGCGCCGGTCCAGCTTGCCGGTCGCGTTGATCGGCAGCGCGTCCAGCACCATCACGGCCGACGGCACCATGTAGGCGGGCAACGCGTCGCCGATCGCGGCGCGCAGCTCCTGCGGGTCCAGCTCGGTACCCACCTCGGCGACCACGTACCCGACCAGGTTCTCCCCTGTGTGCGGGTCGCGGTGCAGCGCGACCACCGACTGGGCGACGCCAGGACGGCCGACGAGCGCCGCCTCGATCTCGCCGAGCTCGATGCGCAGGCCGCGCAGCTGGACCTGGGTGTCGGCGCGGCCGATGAAATCCAATGCCCCGTCGCGGGTCCGGCGCACCAGGTCGCCGGTGCGGTACATCCGCTCGCCATCGCCGTACGGATTCGCCACGAAACTCGCCGCCGTCAGCGCGCCGCGGCGATGGTAGCCGCGGGCGAGACCGGGACCGGACAGGTACAACTCGCCGACCACGCCGACCGGGACGGGGCGCAGGCGGCGGTCGAGCACGACGGCCCCGGCACCCTCGAGCGGTGTCCCGATGGTGATCTGTCCACCCTCGTGCAGCGGCTCCGTCACGGTGATGACGATGGTGCTCTCGGTGGGGCCGTAGCTGTTGAAGAAGTTGCGGCCTGGTGCGAACCGGGCCACCAGCTCGGGCGGGCAGACGTCGCCGCCGACAATCACCGAGCGCAGATCCTCGAGCCCCTCCGCGTCGACCGTGCCGAGCGCGGCCGGGGCGGTGAGGATGTGGCTGACCCGCTCGGAGCGCAGCAGCGCGGCCAGCTCGCCGCCGCCGATGATCCCCGGCGCCGCGATGACCATGGTGGCGCCCGCGCTGAAGCCGACGAGCATCTCGAACACCGACGCGTCGAAACTCGACGACGAGAACCGCAGCACCCGAGACGAACTCGTCACGGCCAGCTCCGTGCGCACGTCCGCACAGAAAGTGGACAGGCCGGTGTGGGTGACCACCACGCCCTTCGGGACGCCGGTGGAGCCGGACGTGTAGATCATGTACGCGGCGCTCGCCGGGTCGATCGGCGCGGCGAGCTCGTCGGCCGACACCGGGCCCGCGGGCAGCGCGGGCAGCTCGCCGGTCAGCTCGGCGTCGTCGAGGGCCAGCCACTCGACCGTGCCGGGGAGCCGATCGCGTTCGGCGGTGACGGTCAGGCCGAGGACCGCGCCGGAGTCGGTGAGCATGTGCCGCGCGCGCTCGGCGGGCAGCGCCGGATCGATCGGCACGAAGGCCGCCCCCGTCTTCGCGACCGCCCATAGTGCGACCACGGATTCGGCAGACCGGGCAAAGGCGGTGGCCACGAACGACTCCGGGCCGATGCCCCGACCGAGCAGCACCCGGGCCAGGCGGTTCGACTCGGCGTCCAGCTCCGCATAGGACACCTCGACGTCGCCTGCGCAGCGCAGCGCCGCCGCGTCGGGGTCGATGCTCGCACCGGCCGCGAGGATCTGCGGCAGCGTGCGCACCGGCGGCGCCGGCAGCGCCGGGCCCGCCTGGGCAGCGAGTCGTTCGGCCTCGTCGAGCACCTCGACCTCGCCGACCGGGGTCGCCGGGTCCGCCGCGACGGACTCGAACACCCGCACCAGGCGCCGCGCGAACGCGTCGATCGTGTCCCGGTCGAACAGGTCGGCCGCGTAGGTCACCGAGGCGGCCATGCCGCCGCCTGCGCCGAGCTCGCGGAAGGTGAGCTCCAGGTCGAACTTCGCGACGTCGACGCCAGGGTCGAGCGCGGCCACCTTCAGGCCCGGTAGCTCGAGCGAACCCACGCCCTGGTTCTGCAGGGACAGCCCCACCTGGAACAGCGGCGAGTGTGCCTGCGAACGAGGCGGATTCGCCGCGTCGACGACCTGTTCGAATGGCACGTCGGCGTGGCCGTACGCGGCCAGATCAGTGCTCCTGGTTGCCGTCAGCAGGTCGGCGAAGGACGTCCCCGGCTCGACCTGGGTGCGCAGCACCAGGGTGTTGACGAACATGCCGACGACGTCGTCGAGCGCCTGCTCGCCGCGGCCGGCGATGGGGGTGCCAACCGAGATGTCGGAGCTCCCACTGAGCCGGGCCAGCAGCACCGACAGCGCAGCGTGCAACACCATGAAGAGGGTCGCGTTGTGTTCGCGTGCCAGTGCATTCAGGGCCGCGGCCAGCTCGGCGCCGATCTCCAGGTCGGCGCGGGCGCCGCGGTAGGAGGCGACAGCGGGCCGGGGCCGATCGGTCGGCAGTTCCAGCACGCCAGGGGTGCCGGCGAGCTGGCCCCGCCAGTACGTGAGCTGCCGGGCGGCAACGGACAGCGGGTCGTCCACATCGCCGAGGACCCGTCGCTGCCAGAGCGCGAAGTCGGCGTACTGCACGGGCAGCGGCCGCCAGGACGGCTCCTCACCGATGGTCCGCGCGGAGTACGCGACCATCAGGTCGCGCGCCAGAGGCATGGTCGACGCGCCGTCGCCGCTGATGTGGTGCACCACCAGCACCAGCACGTGCTCGGTGTCTGCCAGCCGGAACAGACTGCCTCGCACCGGAACCGCCGCGGTGACGTCGAAGCCCTGTGACAGCAGCGTCACCATGGCGGTGCGCAGCTCGTCCCTGTCCGACACCGGGACAGGGGTCAGGTCCAGGTCCACCCGAGCCGCGGGCACGATCATCTGGTGCGGGCCCTGCTCCGAGGCGGGGAAGACCGTGCGCAGCGACTCGTGCCGCTCGATCACGTCGCGCACCGCCGCCGCCAGCCCGGGCACATCCAGGGCACCGGTCAGGCTGACTGCCAGCGGGATGTTGTACGCCGGAGACTCCGGGTCGAACTGGTTGAGGAACCACATCCGCTGCTGCGCGGCGGAGAGCGGCACCCACGCGGGGCGCGCCTCGGCCACCAGGTCGGGGCGGACGATCTCGCGCTGCGCGCCGTCGACGCGGGCGGCCAGCGCGGCGACCGTGGTCGCCTCGAACAGCTCACGCACGCCCAGCCCGGTGCCTGCGATCGCGTTGATGCGGGCCATCGCCCTGGTCGCGCTCAGCGAGTTGCCGCCGACCGCGAAGAAGTCGTCCTCCGCACCGACGCGTTCGACGCCGAGCACCTCGGCGAACACGTCGGCCACCGACGTCTCGGTGCGGGTGCGGGGCGCGACGAACTCGCGGACCGTGAACACGGGCTCCGGCAGCGCCCTGGTGTCTACCTTGCCCGCGGGCGTCAGCGGCAGTTCGTCCAGCACGGTGATCGCCGACGGCACCATGTACACCGGCAGCAACTCCCGCGCGTGCGCGGTGAGCGTGTCCGCGTCGGTGGTCCGGCCCGGCACCGCGAGCACGTAGGACACCACGGACACCACACCGTCGGGACCGGTGTGGCCGACGGTGATCGCCGCCTGCACGCTCGCATGGCCGGCCAGCACGGCGTCGATCTCGCCGAGCTCGACCCGGTGTCCACGAACCTTCACCTGGAAGTCGGTGCGGCCCAGGTACTCCAGCTCGCCTGCCGCGTTGGCGCGGACCAGGTCACCGGTGCGGTACAGCCGCGAGCTCGGCTCACCGAACGGGTTCGCGACGAACCGGTCCGCGGTCAGCCCGGAACGGCCGTGATAGCCGCGCGCCAGACTGCCGCCCGCCACGTACAGCTCACCAGCGACCCCCGCGGGCACCGGGTGCAGCCGCTCGTCGAGCACCACCGCGTCCGTTCCGACCACCGGTGCGCCGATCAACACCGGCTCGCCCGGCTCCAGCGGCCCCTGGTGCGTGGCCATGATGGTCGACTCGGTCGGACCGTACGCGTTGAACATCCGGCGTCCCGGCGCCCACCGGCGGACCAGAGCCTGTTCGCAGGCGTCGCCGCCGACGACGACCACGCCGATCGCGTCCAGCCCGTCCGGGTCAAGGGTGGCGAGCGCGCCGGGGGTGACGAAGGCGTGCGTAACACCGCCTGCCCGGAGCACCTCGGCGAGCTCCTCGCCGCCGTAGACGCCGACCGGCACCACGACCATCGCCGCGCCGCCGCCGACCGCCATCAGCAGTTCGAGGATCGATGCGTCGAAGCTGGGCGACGCGAAATGCAATGTGCGCGAATCCGGTCCGACGGCGTAGTTGCCGCGTTGCTCCGCCACGAAGGAGGCGAGCCCGAGGTGGGTCACGACCACGCCCTTGGGCGTGCCCGTGGAGCCGGAGGTGTAGATCATGTACGCCGGGTGCCCCGGCCGCAGCGGCGCGCGTCGGTCTGCGTCGGCGATGGGACCGGCGAGCGCGAGGGACAGCTCCGCCACCGTGGCCTCGTCGTCGAGCGAGAGCCAGGACACCGCGTCCGGGAGCTCGCCACGGTGCGCGGTCAGGGTGACCCCGATGGCCACCGCCGAATCGGCCACCATGTGCGCGATCCGCTCGGCCGGGTAGGTCGGGTCGATCGGCAGGAACGCCGCGCCCGTCTTGGCCACCGCCCACAGCGCCAGCACCGACTCGACCGAGCGCGGGACCGCGAGCGCGACATACGATTCCGGGCCGACACCGCGCGAGATCAGCAGCCGGGCCAGCCGGTTCGAGCGCTCGTCCAGCTCGCCGTAGCTGAGCTGGGCCTCGCCCTCGATCAGGGCGATGTCGCGCGGGTCCCGGATCGATTCGAGGAGCAGCTCGGGCAGGGTGCGGGTCTCGGCGGGCGCCGGACCTGTGACCGGCACCAGCGTCGCGCGCTCGTCGGCGCTCAGCAGGTCGAGGTCGCCGACGGGCCGGGACGGATCGCCCGTGCCGTCGTGCAGGATGGTCAGGAACCGCGCCGCGAAGCCCTCGATCGTGCGGCGGTCGAACAGGTCCCGCGCGTAGGTGAACGCGGCGACCGCACCGGCCGGGTCGCCGCTGCTGTCGAAGTGCTCGGTCACGGTCAGCTGCAGGTCGAACTTGGCGATCCCGAAATCGATCGGCTCCGAGGCGATCTGCAGTCCGGGCAGGGCGACGGCGTGCTCGCGGGCGTCTTCGAGCGCGAGCACCACCTGGAACAGCGGGTGGTGGGCGGTCGAGCGGGCCGGGCTGATCACCTCGACCAGGCGCTCGAACGGCACGTCGGCGTTGCCGTACGCGGCCAGGTCGGTGGCCCGGACCCGCTCCAGCAACGCGCCGAACGACCGGGCCGGATCCACCTCGGTGCGCAGCACCAGGGTGTTGACGAACATGCCGACGACATCGTCGAGCGCCTGCTCACCTCGGCCGGCCACCGGCGTGCCGACCGCGATGTCGCCGGTGCCGCTCATCCGTGCGAGCAGCACCGCGAGTACGGCGTGCAGGACCATGAACGGCGTCGAGTTCGTCGACCGGGCAAGGGCCTTCACCGCGCCGTAGGCGACGGTGTCGAGCTCGCACTCGACGGTGCCGCCCCGGTAGGAAGGCACGGCGGGTCGCCTGCGGTCGGTCGGCAGGGCCAACACCTCGGGCACCCCGGCCAGTGCCGCGGTCCAGTAGTCGATCTGGCGGGCGGCGGTCGAGTCCGGATCGTCTTCCGACCCGAGCACCGCGCGCTTCCACACCGCGTAGTCCGCGTACTGCACCGGCAGCGGCGTCCACGACGGCGCCTGCCCGCCCGTGCGGGCGGAGTAGGCCTGCACCAGGTCCCGGGCCAGCGCCTGGATCGACCATCCGTCGATGCTGATGTGGTGCACCACGACCACCAGCACGTGGTCGTCGGGCCCGGCCGCCAGCAGGGTGAGGTCGAGCGGGATCTCCGCGGTGACGTCGAAGCCGGAGGCCACCGCCGTCCGGACCCGCTCGGCCAGTTCGTCCGCGCCGAGCCGCTCGTCGTCGTGGAGGGCGTCGAGGGCGAGCTCGTCGAGCGCCTCGGACGTGGGCAGGATCTGCTGATAGGGCCCGGTCGGAGAGTCCGGGTACACCGTCCGCAGCGACTCGTGCCGCTCGAGGATGTCGGCGACGGCCTCCGCGAGCGCGGACACATCGAGCGCGCCGGTCATCCGCAGTGCGGCGGCGACGTTGTACGCGCCGGACGCGGGGTCGAACCGGTTGAGGAACCACATCCGGGACTGCGCCGGGGACAACGGGATCGGGTCGGGGCGCGGGCCCGCGAGCAGGTCCGGGCGGTGCACGTGACCGGTGAGCACATCGTCGACGACGGCGGCCAGCCCGGCGACCGTCGGCGCCTCGAACAGCTCGCGCACGCTCACCCGGGTGCCGAACTCGGCGTTCACCCTGGCCAGCAGCCGCGTCGCGGCCAGGGAGTTGCCGCCGAGGTCGAAGAAGCTGTCCGTCGCGCCGACCGGGTGCGCGGATTCGAGTACGCCGCCGAAGATCTCGGCCAGGGCCAGCTCGGTGGGATTGCCTGCGGCCACGAACTCGGCGGTGCCCGCGAACTCGGGGGCGGGCAGCGCCTTGCGGTCCAGCTTGCCGCTCGGGTTCAGCGGCAGCGCGTCGAGGACAGTCAGCACGGACGGCACCATGTAGCGCGGCAGCACCCCGGCGACGGCGTCCAGCACAGCGCCGGTGTCCAGGGCCTGATCGCCGGCGGGCACCGCGTATGCCGCCAGGTAGTCCCCCGCCGGTCCGTCGTCGCGGACCACCACGACGGCCTGGGCCACGCGGTCGTCGCGCAGCAGCGCGGCCTCGATCTCGCCGAGCTCGATGCGCTGGCCGCGCAGCTTGACCTGGAAGTCGGTCCTGCCGATGTACTCCAGTTCCCCGGTTGCGTTCCAGCGCACCAGGTCACCGGTCCGGTACATCCGCGAGCCGGCCTCACCGAACGGGTTCGCCACGAACCGGTCCGCGGTCAGGTCCGGCCGCGCGACGTATCCGCGGGCGAGCTGGGCACCCGCGAGATAGAGCTCTCCCGCGACACCGACCGGCGCGGGTCGCAGCCCGGCGTCGAGCACGTAGGTCTGGGTGTTCCACACCGGCGCACCGATCGGGACGACCGTCTCGCCCGCCACGGTCCGGTGGTAGGTGACGTCGACGGAGGCCTCGGTTGGCCCGTACAGGTTGTGCAGCTCGGCATCGGTGCGTGCGTGCAGCGCCGCGACGGTGCCGGGCGCGAGCGCCTCGCCGCTGGTGAAGATCCGGCGCAGCGAGCCGCATCGGGCGATGTCGGCGCCCATCAGGAACACCTCGAGCATCGACGGCACGAAATGCATGGTGGTGATGCCGTACTCCCGGATCGCCGTCTCGAGGTAGACGGGATCGCGGTGACCATCCGGCTCCGCGATCACCATCCGGGCACCGGTCTGCAACGGCCAGAACAGTTCCCACACCGAGACGTCGAACGTCGCCGGCGTCTTGAGCAGGACCGCGTCGTCCCCACCGAGCGGGTAGGCCTCCTGCATCCATCTCAGCCGGTTGACGATGCCCCGGTGCGGCACCGCGACGCCCTTGGGCCTGCCGGTCGACCCGGACGTGAAGATCACGTACGCGGTGCCCTGCGGTCGCAGCGGCGCCGACCGGTCGACGTCGCGCACCGCCGATGGAGACAGATCGGCGAGGTCCAGCTCGTCGACCGCGACCGTCGCGACGGACGCGGGCATCGACTCGCGGTCGGCGACGGTGCTGAGCACCAGTACCGGGGCGGACAGCCCCGCGACGTACTCGATCCGCTCGTCCGGCTGCTCGGGATCGATCGGCAGGTACGCGCCGCCCGCCTTGAGCACCGCGTAGATCGCGACCACCATCTCCGCCGACCGGCGCATGGCGATCCCGACCAGCGACTCCGGCCCGACGCCCGCGGCGATCAGGTGACGCGCCAACCGGTTCGCCCTGCCGTCGAACTCCGCGTAGGACAGTGCATCGGTGCCGAACACGACGGCGTTCGCGTCGGGGGTGCAGGCCACCTGCGCCTCGAACAGGTCGACCAGGGTCGCGGGCTCGAGTTCGTGGTCGGTCTCGTTCCATGCCCGCAGCACGAGGTCGCGCTCAGCGGGGCCGAGCACGTCGACACCGGCCGCGGTGGCCTCCGGGTTCTCGGCCATCGCGCCGAGGACCAGCGCCAGCCGGTCCGCGAGCGTGGTGGCCGCCACGAGGTCGAAGAGATCGGTGCGGTAGCGCAGGTGCAGGTGCAGCTGCGGGTCGAGGATCGACATCAACGTCAGCGGGTAGTGCGTCGCGTCGCGGCCCTGCAGCTCGGTGACACGCATGCCGGCGATGTCGGTGTTCTCGTCGAACCCGGCGCGGTCCACCGGGTAGGACTCGAAGACGGTCAGGGTGTCGAACAGCGCTCCCAGACCGGTCCGGGCCTGGATGTCGGCGAGCCCCAGCTGATGGTGCTCGAGCAGCGCGGTCTGCTCGTCCTGCACCCGGCGCAGCAGGTCCGAGACGCTCGCGTGCGGATCTACCCGGACCCGCACCGGCACGGTGTTGATGAACAGGCCGAGGATCTCCTCGACGCCGGGCAGCTGAGCGGGCCGACCGGACACCGTCGCGCCGAACAGGATGTCGTCGCGGGAGAGCAAGCGGGACAACAGCAGTCCCCACGCCGTCTGGATGACGGTGTTGAGGGTGACGCCGTGAGCGCGGGCGAGCTCGCCGAGCGCATCGACCAGGCCTGCGGGCAGCGCGACGTCCACCTCGCCGGGCAGACCGAGCCCGGCGGCGGGGGCCTGCGCCGACGCGATCAGCGTCGGCTCGGTGACCCCCTCGAGGACGTCCGCCCAGGCGCGCGCGGACTCCTCGGAGTCCCAGTGCGCGCGCCACTCCAGGTAGTCCCGGTAGCGGCGGGCGTCGGGCAGGGCGGGGCCCGTGCCGCCCGCGGCGTAGCGGACCAGCAACTCGCGCACCAGCAGCGGCATCGACCAGCCGTCGAGGACGATGTGGTGGTTGGTCAGCGCGAGCACGCACCGATCGGCGGACGTGCGGATCAGCAGCATCCGGAGCAGCGGCGGCCTGTCCATCGCGAACCGGGTGAGCCGCTCCTCGTCCAGCAGGCGCTGGAGTTCGGCCTCGCGGTCGTCCGCCGCGACCTCGGTGAGGTCGACCTCCCGGAACGGCACCTCGACCTGATCGAGCACGAGCTGGGCGGCGATTCCGTTGTCGTCGTAGACGAATGCGGTGCGCAGGTTCGGGTGATGGGCCACCAGCGCGTTCACCGCGCCGCGGAGGCGGGCGGGGTCGACGGTGCCTGCCAGGTCCATCACGAGCTGCGCGGTGTAGACGTCGATCGTCTCCGCGGCCAGGGTGGCGTGGAACAGCAGGCCGGACTGCAGCGGGGACAGCGACCACACGTCGGTCAGCGAGGGGTACCGGTGGTGCCAGCGGTCGATCTCGTGCTGGCTGACGGTCACCAACGGGAGGTCCGACGGGGTCAGTCCGCCCGCGTCGGGCTGCTCGGCGTGCCCCGCCAGGCCCTCGAGCGCGCGGCGCCACAGCGCCGCGAACGCATCGACCTCCTCGGCGGTCAGCAGGCCGGGCGCGAAGGCGAACGACGCCTGCAGGATCGGGCCGTCGGCGCCGTCCACGACCATCGCGTTGATGTCCACGGCGACGGCAGCGGTCATCGCGAGTCCGCTGCCCGCGTTCAGGTCCGGAGCCTCGGGGTCGGGGGTGAAGCCGAGGTGCCGCAGCGCCTCGCCCAGGTGGCCGGTGCCGAGCCTGCCGAGGTAGTTGAAGCTGATCTGCGGCGCGGGCAGCGGCGCCAGTACGGCCCCCGCCTCCGCGTCGAGGTGACGCAGCACGCCGAAACCGACACCGCGCGAAGGCACGTCGAGCAGTTGCTCCTTGACCGCCTTGATCACGGTGCCCGCGGCCTGGCCGCCCGCCAGCACGTCGTCCAGGTCCGCGTCCGGCACCTCGAGCCGCACGGGGAAGGCACTGGTGAACCAGCCGACCGTGCGGGACAGGTCCGCCCCCGCGACGGCCTCCTCCTCGCGGCCGTGACCCTCCAGGGTGAGCAGCACCGACGACTCGGCGATCCCGCGGTCACGGCGCCACGCCGTCAGCGCGACGCCGAGCGCGGACAGCAGTCCGTCGTTGACGCCGCAGCCAAAGGCGGCGGGCAGTGTGGTGAGCAGGCTCTGCGTGGCCGCGGCACCGAGCTCGACGTGCACCCGCTCCGCGTCCCCGACGCGATCACGGGCCGGGTCAAGGGCGCGGCGGCCGAGCAGCGGGTCCGGGCCCTCGAGGATCTCGCGCCAGCGCGGCAGCTCCCCGGCGTGCGCCCCAGCGCGTGCCGAGTCCAGCACGCCCTGCGCCCACCGCCGCAGCGTGGTGGCCACCGGCGCCAGCTCCGGTTCGAGTCCCGCCCCGAGCTGGGTCCAGGCGGTCGCGAGGTCCGGAAGCAGGATCCGCCAGGACACCCCGTCGACGGCGAGGTGGTGGATCACCACGAGCAGTCGGCCTGCGGTCTCCTGCGGGTCGAGCCACACGAGCTGGACCATGACCCCGGCGGCGGGATCCAAACGCGCGGCGGCCGAGGCGCATTCGGCGAGAACCAGCTCGTCGAACTCCGCACTGCCGGGCGCGTTCGGCGCCGCCACCCGGGTGATCACCGCGTCGGCGGCGACCGTTCCCGGCGCGCCGGTCTCGAAGAGCCACTCTCCGTCGGCATCGCGCCGCAGGCGCGAGCGGAGCGCATCGTGCCTGTCCAGGACGGCCTGCATCGCCCGTCCCAGCCGGTCGCCGTCGACCTGCTCGGGCAGGGTCAGCAGGACCGACTGGTAGAAGGCGTCGAAGTCGCCGCGGTCGAGGATCGAAGCCACGATCGGGGTCAGCGCGACGGGCCCGACTCCCCCGCCCTCGAGCTCGGTGAGCGCAGGCGCGGACGCCACGGTCACCGGCACCGCGATCTTGGCGATCTCGGCAACGGTCTTGCGTTCGAACACTTCCCGCGCGGTGAAGCTCAGTCCCAGCGCGCGAGTGCGGGCCACGATCTGCATCGCGATGATGCTGTCCGCACCGACCGCGAACAGCGACTCGTCCACGCTCAGCCGGTCCAGACCGAGTGCCTCCTCCACGACGCCCACGATCAGCCGCTCCGCGTCGGTGCTCGGCGCCCGGTACTGCTGGTCGCGCGAGCCGAAGACCGGCTCCGGCAGCGCCCGCCGGTCCAGCTTGCCCGCCGAGGTGAGCGGCACCTGCTCGAGCGGCATCACCGCGGCCGGCACCATGTGCGCGGGCAGGAACTCCGCCAGTCGCGCGGTGGCGGCGGCCGGGTCGATGTCGACGCCCGGTTCCGGCCGCACATACGACACCAGGGCCGTACTGCCGCTGGCGGTCTCGTAGGCGATGGTCACGGCGAAGTCGATGCCGTCCTGGGCGAGCAGGGCCGCGTCGATCTCGCCGAGTTCGATGCGGAAGCCGCGGATCTTGACCTGGAAATCGGATCTGCCGACGAAGTCGAGTTGGCGATCGGCGGTCCAGCGGACCTCGTCGCCGCTGCGGTACATCCGGGATCCGGGCGCACCGAAGGGGTTGGCCACGAACCGATCCGCGGTCAACTCGGGGCGTCGATGGTAGCCGCGGGCCAGCCCGGCGCCCGCCAGATACAGCTCACCCACGACGCCGACCGGAACCGGCCGCAGCTTGCGGTCCAGCACCATCACCTCGGCGCCCTGGATCGGGCGGCCGATCGTGATCGGTGTGCTGCCGTCCAGCGGATCGCCGGTGGTGATGACGATGGTGGTCTCCGTCGGACCGTAGCTGTTGGTGAAACGGCAGACGTCCGCGAACCGGGCGACCAGGTCGGGGGTGCAGATGTCGCCGCCCACCACCACCGCCTCGAGGTGTTCGAGGCCCTTCGTCTCGACGGTGCTGAGCAGGGTCGGCGCCGACAAGATGTGGGTGACCCGCTGCTCCCGCAACAGTTCGGCGAGTTCGTCGCCACCGAACATCTGCTCGGGCGCGACGACCATGGTCGCGCCCGCGCTGAACGCCTGGATCATCTCGAAGACGGAGGCGTCGAAGCTGGCGGAGGAGAACCGCAGCACCCGCGAGGCGGCGGAGACCCGCAGCTCGTCGCGGGAGCCGGCGGCGAAGTCGACGAGCGCGGCGTGGGTGACGAGCACGCCCTTCGGCACACCGGTGGAGCCGGAGGTGTAGATCATGTACGCGGTGTTCTCCACCACGAGCGGCGACACTCGTTCGGCGTCGGAGATCCGTGCCGCCGAACGCGACTCGCACCGGCGCCGGACGGCGCTGTCGTCGAGAACGATCCAGTCGACGAAATCCGGCAGCAGCGACACCTGGTCGGCGCCGGTGAGTCCGAGCAGCACGCCCGAGTCGTCGAGCATGTGGCGGATCCGGTCGGCGGGCAGCTTCGGATCGATCGGGACGAAGGCCGCCCCGGTCTTCGCGACCGCCCAGCACGCGACCAGCGCGTCGGCCGAGCGCGAGAACGCCAGCGCGACGAAGGTCTCGGGCCCGGCGCCGGCGTCGATCAGCAACCGCGCCAACTGGTTCGACTTGGCCTCGAGCTCCCGGTAGCTGACCTCGGTCTCCGATGTCCAGATCGCGACGCCGTCCGGGTTGGCGGCCACGCCCGCGGTCAGCAGGTCCGGCAGCGTGCGGGCCGGCAGCGCCGCCGGGCCGCGGAACGGCACCAGCTCGGCGTACTCGTCCGGGTGCAGCACCTCGAGGGCCGTGACGGCGGCGTCGGGCTCGGCCGCGGCGAAGGCGGCGAGGAACTCGAGGAAGCGCGCGTGGTGCCCACGCAGTTCCGCCTCCGTGTACAGGTTGGGATTGGCCTCGAAGTCGATGTGCGCGCGGCTGCCTGCGACGCTCGGGTAGATGTTCACCGAGATGTCCTCGACCGGCCCTGTGGTGAGCACGTTGAGGCGGCCGATCAGCCCGCCGAGCCGGATCTCGCTGTGGAACATCATGATGTTGATCGCGGGACCGAAGAAGCCGCGCCTGGCCCCGCCCGATCCGGCGTCACGCCTGATGTCCTCGTGCCGGTACCGCTGATGCCGCAGCGCGCCGGTCAGCTCGAGCGCGACCTCACCGATCAGGTCGGCAGAGGTGGTGTCGTCGGCCACCGCCAGCCGCAACGGCACGACGTTGGACACCATGCCGCCGGAGCGGCGGAGCTTGGCGGTGGTACGCGCGGACACCGGCAGGCTCAGCGCGATGTCGTCCTCGCCGGTGAGCCGGGACAGGTAGGCGGCGACGGCGGCGACGGCGACCGTGGCCAGCGAGGCGCCGAGCTGACGGTCCGCGACGCGGGCCACGGCGGCCTCGGCCGCGGCCGGAAGCGGACCGCTGACCACCAGCGAGGAGGAACCGACAGGGCCGGTGCGGCCGGAGAGGCTGATCGCCGGCGGCAGGTCGCGCGCCCGCTCCGCCCAGTGCTCGCGGTCCTTCTCGAACCGACTGGAGGCGCGGTACGTCGCCTCCTCGGCACTGATGTCCGGCAACGCGCTGGCCTTGAGCTCGGCGGGCTCGCGACCCTCGACGACCGCGGTGTACCGCTCGGCGGTTCGACCCATGAAGGTCATCGCGCCGAAGCCGTCGAGCGCGATGTGGTGGATGCGGGAGTACCAGTAATAGTGGTCGTCGCCGACGCGCAGGGTCGCCGACTCGATCAGCCGGTCCGAGAGCAGGTCCATCGGCGCGCTGTATTCGGCGCGCATCCAGGCCTGGGCCGCGGCGTGCGGATCCGCGGAGCCGCGGAAGTCGACATGCGCCATCCGGTCACGGAGTGAATGGTCGATCTGCTGGAACGGCTCGGCGTCCACCTCGATGATGCGGAGCATGCCGGTGCCCATCTCGCGGGCGGCCGTCGCACCGGCATTCGCGAGGGCCTCGACATCGAGGTCGCCGACGATCTCCACGTACTGTGCAATCGCGATCGGGACGTCCCCGAGCAGGTGCTGCGCAAACCAGATACCGCGCTGAGCTGCAGAAAGAGGAAACAGCTCACCCCCTGAGGCTGAGCGCTCCTCGGTGAATCCAGCGGTACCGTGACCCCCGACGGGTCCGCGTTCCAACGACAAAATCTGACCCCTCAATAGAGCAACAACTCGTGCAGGTTAGGCGATCCGCGTGTCGCCGCGCTGGCGGATCGGATGAACGTCCGACCAACTCAGATGCCGAGCATGTTCGCCCGGGGCCTCCCTGCGCTCCCAAATTTGGGCTTCGTTCACATAATCCCAGGTCACCGTTAGTGTGACGTACGTCACATAGTGTTAAACATGTGGGCAACAGGACCGAACATGCGTGCACTCTTCGTCGCCGGCGGCAGGCTGCTCGGCCGCGGCCACGACTGGCTCGCCGAGCACGGCGTCCGGGTCACGGCACTCGACGACGCCCGGTGCGCCGACATGATGACGCGGTTCATCAGTAAGCGACCCGCGCTGTGGGACGGGGACACCGGGGTCGCCGAATAGCCCACCCGCACCAGTGGCCACCGGGGCCCCGAAACCCTGTGCGTGCCCCACCCGACGGGTCCACACTGGCTTTGTGGGCGCTCCGCCGGGCTCCGCGCCTGGGATCGACGTCCACGGGAGGCTCGACGACCGAGGGAGTGCGGGCATGACCGACGGCGTTCCGCAGATACCACCGAGCGCGGTCGACGTCGACCTGTCCGCCGTCGCGGACGGTTGGGACCGGTCGATGTCCGACCTCGAGACCGGCATGTGGCGGATGGAGGAATCCCAACCGCTCTTGCGCACACCCATCGTCGCGGTCGACCTCCTCGATCGCCCGCCGGACTGGGACCGACTGGTGCGGGCGCACGAGTGGGCCTCGCACATCGTGCCCCGGATCCGGATGCGCGCGGTGGAGCCCGCGCTGGGCCTCGGCAACCCGGTGTGGTCGGTGGACCCCGAGTTCGACCTCGGCTATCACCTGCGGCGCATCCGGCTGCCGGAACCGGCCGACTTCAACCACGCGCTGCGGATCTGCAGGCACCTGGGCACCGAGCCGTTCGACAAGGCCCGGCCGCCGTGGGTGGCGATGCTCATCGAGGGCCTCGACGACGGCCGCGCGGTGTACGTCGTCAAGACGCACCACAGCATGACCGACGGCATGGGCGGCATCCAGATGATGACGCTGCTGCACAGCCGCCGATCCGCGCCAAGCCCCAACAAGCCGGACCGGCTGCCCGCGCCGCCCGAGCACCTGTCCAACTTCGAGGCGCTCGGCCAGGACGTGCTGACGGAGGTGCGCAAGACCCCCAGCCGGATCACCGGGCTCATCGCGGGCGCGGCAAGGGCCGCGGTTGGCGCCGTGGCCGACCCGATCGGCACCGCGAGCGACGCCCTCGGCTACGCCAATTCGCTGCGCCGCATCGTCACCCCTCCCCCTGCGACGGGGCTGCCACTGCTGCGCGGTCGCGGACTCGGGCGCTGGTTCGGCGTGCTCGAGGTGGGCCTGCCCGAGTTCAAGGCCGCCGCCCGCGCCGCACGCGGCTCGCTCAACGACGCGTACGTCGCCGCGCTGCTCGGCGGTTTCCGCCGCTACGCCCAGGCCCACGGCCAGCAGATCGGCCCGATCCCGATGGGCATGCCGGTGAACATGCGATCGGCCTCGGACACCTCGGGCGGCAACCGGTTCGCGGCCGTCCGGTTCGCCGGGCCCGCCGCGGAGGCGGACCCGGTCGAGCGGATCAAGAAGGTGCGCGCCATCGTCCTGGGGCTGCGCGAGGAACCGGCGATCGACGCGATCGACCTCGCCGCGCCGGTGCTCAAACGGCTGCCGAACTGGCTGCTGGCGGACTGGTACCTGTCCCAGTCCACCGGCCTCGACCTGCAGGCCAGCAACGTCGCGGGCGTCCCGGTCCCGGTGTACCTCGCGGGGGCCCGGATCGAGCGGATGTTCCCGTTCGGGCCCGCGCCCGGCTGCGCGGTGATGGCCACCCTGGTCTCGCACGTCGGCACCTGCTGCATCGGGGTCAACCTCGACACCGCCGCGGTCACCGCTCCGAAACTGTTCATGCGCTGTCTACAGGAGAGCCTGGACGAGGTTGTCGCACTGGCCGGCCCGACCGAAGGGACGCAACGATGACGAGCACGCAACACCCTCGGGTCTATCTCACCGAGACCGTGACGGCCGCCGAGGACGACGTGTTGCGGTCGTGGCTCAGCAGGCGCCCCACCGAGACCGGGCAGGCCGCGACCGCGGTGCCGATCGGCAGCCAGTCGCTGGCCGAGCTCACCCGCAGGCAGGACGACCCGATGCTCACCCCCGTGCGCGTGGTGTGGCTGCCACCACCCGACAACGGGCATCGACACGGACTGCGGGAGGCGCTGTCCCCACGGGATCCGCTGCATCCGGGCCGCAACGCACAGCGGCGCGTGCTGCGCAGCGACCCGGCGCGCTGCCAGGTGATCGAAGGCGAGCCCGCCCCCCTCAGCGATCTCAAGCGCAGGCTCGACGAGAGCGGCGGCGGCTCGCTCCCGGAATTCATCCGCAGGCAGGCCGCCCTCGCGCTGGAACGGTCCGAGCGCGCCCTGCTCGGCAACCAGTACAAGGTGTCGCGGTTCGTGGTCGAGGAGATCACCGACACCGCCCGCTTCCACGCCGGCGTCAGCGAACTGTCGTTGCGGCTGAACGTCCCGCTGGCGGAGATCGACAAGCGGTCGAGGGACGCGCTGGGCGAGATGGTGGCCGCGCAGAGCAGGCGCGCGATCGCGCTGTGGGACCGCCTGGGCCGCTACTTCTCCCGCGCCTACCGCCTCGACGTCGACACCACGCGCTTCGAGGAGCTGCGCGCACTGAACCGGGAGCACTCGCTGGTGTTCCTGCCGAGTCACCGCTCGTACCTGGACCCGCTGGTGCTGCGGCCGGCACTGTTGGCCAACGACCTCCCGCTCAACCACGTGATGGGCGGGCTGAACGTCAGCTTCTGGCCGATCGGACCGATCAGCAGGCGCAGCGGCACCGTCTTCATCCGCCGCAAGTTCGACGGCGACGAGGTCTACAAGTGGACGCTGCGCGAGTACATGCGCTACCTGCTCACCAAACGGTTCAACCTCGAGTGGTACATCGAGGGCGGGCGCAGCCGCACCGGAAAGCTGCGGCCGCCGCGCTTCGGGCTGATCACCTACCTGACCAAGGCCTACCAGTCCAGCGGGGTCTCGGACGTCTACCTGGTGCCGGTCTCGCTCACCTACGACGAGCTCTACGAGGTGAGCGCGATGGCCGCCGAGGCGCACGGCGAGGCGAAGACGAAGGAGAGCCTGCTCTGGATGGTCGGGTACGTCCGCGCCCAGGGCAAGCGGCACGGCGTCGCGCACGTGACCGTCGGCAGGCCGCTCTCGCTGGCCGAGTCCCTCGGCGGCGAGCAGGACCTGCGGCTCGCCATCCAGAAGACCGCGTTCGAGGTGTGCCATCGGATCAACGAGGTCACCCCGATCACGGTGTCGTCACTGATCATGCTCGCCTTCCTCGGCATCGAGGAACGCGCGCTCACCGTCGCCGAACTGGCCTTCATCCTCACACCGCTGGTCGACTACATCTCCGCCCGCTCGCTGCCGACCGCGGGCGGGGTGGACCTGCAGAACCCGCAGGTGTACCGCAAGGCCCTGGACACGCACGTGGAATCCGGTCTGCTGCAGTGCTTCGACAAGGGCGGCACCCGCGTCTACTACCTCGGCAAGGACCAACACCTGGTTGCGGCGTTCTACCGCAACAACACCATCCATTTCTTCGTGGTCCGGGCGATCACGGAGCTGGTGCTCCGGGCCGCCATCGAGGAGGGGTACACCGACCTGGTGGCCGACGGCTGGATCGAGGCGAAGCGGATCCGCGATCTGCTCAAGTTCGAGTTCTTCTTCAGCGATCGCGACACCTTCGAGCACGACATGCGCCGGGAGATGACGCTGATCTATCCGTCGTGGGAGAGCAACCGCGACGATCCGAAGCTGGCCGAGATCATGCTCGACCGGATCCGCCCCTACCTGGCACACCGGGTCCTGCAACCGTTCCTCGAGGCCTACGGGGTGGTGGCCGATCAGCTGGTGCACACCCCGCTGTCCGGGAAGTTCAACGAGAAGGAGTTCACCACCACGTGTCTCGCGCTGGCCGAACAGCGGCGGCTGCGCCAGCAGATCGCCAGCAGCGAGTCCATCTCGAGCGAGCTGTTCGGCACCGCGCTGAAGCTGGCACGCAACCGCAACCTGGTCGAGCCCGCCGACGGGGATGCCGACGGCGACCTGGCGCGCAGGCGGACGGCGTTCGCCGCCGAGATCCGCACCCTGGTCGGTCGGATACGACACATCCGCGGCCTCACGCAGGAGCGCCTCGACCAGTTCCGGGAGGCCAGCATCGCGCCCGAGGAGCGTGATCTGTGAGCGATGTGGACGCGTTGCACAAGGCCATCGCCGCCGCCGAGCCCGGCCCGCGGACCCTCGCCGCCTTCGACCTCGACGGCACCCTGATCAGCGGATACTCCGCGAGCGTGGTGTACCGGGATCGGCTGCGCCGCTTCGACATCAGCCTCGCCGAGCTGCTGCGCACCACCGGGGCGGCGTTCGACACCCAGTTCCGCGGCGCCGACGTCGGCGGGCTGATGCGGATCGGGGTCCAGTCGCTGGCCGGGCGGATGGACGACGAACTGCGCGAGTGGGGGCAGCGACTGTTCCGGCAGGAGATCGCCGGGATGATCTATCCGGAGGTCCGCGGGCTGCTTGCCGCGCACCGGCGCGCCGGGCACACGATCGTGATGGCCACCTCCGCCACGCCATACCAGGCCCAATGGGTGGCGGCTGATCTCGACATCGCGGACGTGCTGTCGACGGAGCCGGAGGTGGTGGACGGGATGCTCACCGGCGAGCTGACGACGCCACCGCTCTGGGGGCAGGCGAAGGCCGACGCGTTGAGTTCGTACGCCACCAGGAAGAAGGCCGAGCTGTCGCGCAGCTTCGCGTATTCCAACGGCGGCGAGGACATTCCGATGCTGGAGTCGGTGGGTAGTCCGGTGGCGCTGAACCCGGACCGCAAACTGACAGGCGTCGCCCGGGCGAAGGGCTGGCCGGTGGTGAACCTGCGCAAGCCGCAGCTCGGCGCCGATCCGGTGTCGGTGGTGCGGACCTCCACCGCGATCGGCGCGCTGATGGCGACGGCGGCGGTCGGTGGTGCGGCCGGGCTGGTCCTGCGCAACCGGCAGAGCGCGGCGAATCTCGTCGGGACCTTCGGTCCGGATCTGGCCCTGGCGATCTGCGGGATCTCGCTGAAGATCAGCGGCAAGGACAACGCGTGGAGCGATCGGCCCGCCGTGTTCATGTTCAACCACACCAGTTCGCTGGACATGCTGATCGTCGGCGGCGTGATCCGCCGCGACGTGACCGGGGTGGCGAAGATGGAGGCGTCCCGCGATCCGCGGTTCGTGCCGATCGGCGCGCTGCTGGATGTCGCATACATCGACCGGTCGGACAGCGAGAAGGCGAAGGCCGCGCTGGCTCCCGCGGTGAACAAGCTGAAGTCGGGTATCTCGATCGCGATCTCGCCGGAGGGGACCAGGACGGTGACGCCGCGCCTCGGCAGGTTCAAGAAGGGCGGGTTCCACCTGGCGATTCAGGCGGGTGTGCCGATCGTGCCGATCGTCATCCACAACGCCGGAGAACTGATGTGGCGCAACTCACTTGTCGCACATCCGGGCACGGTGTATGTGGACGTGCTGGAGCCGGTGAGCACCGAGAACTGGACACTGGAGACGCTCGACGCGCATGTCGACGAGGTGCGGACGCTGTTCGATGAGCGCCTGCACGACGGGCACCAGTAGAGCCGGATCGCCACCCGGCTTTCCGGTCCGGCGGGGCACCTTTGTGATGTAGAACTCGCCGATTTCGGATTGCCCCAGGCGGGCTTCCATTTCTTAAGGTTCGCTAATAATTCGTCCGTACCTTCGTGCCCGATGTGGGTCGGGGCGGCGCCACTCTCCGCTGGGGCGGCCGCTGCACATCGCACGGACAGGACGGAACCCAGTAGTTTTGATGAGCTTTGCCAGACCACGATGGACCAACCGACTTCTCCAACGCCTGCTCACCGCCACAGCGGCACTGCTCGCGTGCGCGATGCTCGCGGGGATCTCGGGTCAGGCGACCGCGGGCGCCGCGCCCGCGCACCGCGCGCCCTGGGGCGGGTACGAGGAGGTGTGGGTCCCCTCGGAAATGGGCCCGATCAAGGTGCAGATCCAGTGGGCCTCCCGTGGGGGCAATGCCGCGCTGTACCTGCTCGACGGTCTCCGGGCGCGAAATGACCGGAACGCCTGGTCATTCGAGACCAACGCGCTCGATCAGTTCCGCAACGACAACATCACCGTCGTGATGCCGGTCGGTGGCGAGTCCAGCTTCTACACAGACTGGATGGCTCCGTCGAACTTCAACGGACAGCAGACCACCTACAAGTGGGAGACCTTCCTCACCCGCGACCTGCCGAACTACCTCGAGACGCGCGGAGTCTCCCGCCACAACAACGGTGTCCTCGGCTTGTCGATGGGCGGATCCGCAGCGATGACGCTGGCCGCGCACCATCGCGACCAGTTCAAGTTCGCCGGCTCCCTTTCGGGCTACCTCAACCTGTCCGCACCGGGCATGCGTGAGGCCATCCGCGTTTCGATGCTCGACGCCGGTCGCTACAACGTCGATTCCATGTGGGGGCCGCCGTGGTCGCCCCTGTGGTTGCGCAACGACCCGTTCGTCGTGGCTCCACAACTGGCCGGCCTGTCCATGTATGTCTATGCGGCGAGCGGTCTCCCGGGCCATTTCGACCAGCCGCAGGCTCCGATCGACTACTTCAACACGGCGACGGGCATGGCGCTCGAGGCGCTCTCCCTCGCCAACACCCGTGCGTTCCAGGTCCGCCTCGGCTCCCTCGGCATCCCGGCCACCTTCAGTTTCCCGGCCCACGGCACCCATTCGTGGCCCTACTGGTCCGCGGAATTGTGGAAGGCACGCACACAGATTCTGAACACATTGAACGCGTGGTGAGACTGTCCATTCGTTTCGAGAAGCGCCCGGTGGCATGGAATTTCCAGGCCACCGGGCGTTTCCGCTGTTCAGCCCGGATGCGATGCCCGCTGCCAGCCCGTTTCGGGGTCTAACGGAGCTCTAATCTCGGTCACGCACAGTGTGGATATGACATTCGAACCGCGACCGGCGCTTCGCGTCGCCATTGGCGCGGGCGGCACCGGTGGACATATTTATCCGGGCCTTGCCGTCGCCGAGGCCCTGCGCGAACACGCTGATATTCAGATCGAATTCTTTGGCGCCAAAGGCAGACTCGAAGAAACACTCGTGCCCGCGGCGGGCTACCGACTTCATACTTCTGAGGTCTATGGACTGACCGGCGTGCGCGGCAGTGGGAGGGCAGCGGCCCGACTCCGACGCGCCAGCGTGCACTGTGCACGGCAGATCCGTGAACTCGGTATCGATGTCGTCTTCGGCACCGGTGGATATCCGAGTCTGCCGATTGTGCTGGGCGCCCGCCTCGCGGGCATACCGACGCTGATCCATGAATCCAACGCCGTACCGGGACGAGCGAACCGCCTGGGCGCACTCTTGTCGTCCCGGGTGGCAGTCGCATTCCCGGAGACGACGCGGGCATTCACCCGCAACGAGGTTCGGGTGGTCGGCACACCGCTGATGCGCGAGATCGCGAGACTCGACAAGTGGGCGCTTCGAGATCAGGCCCGCACCGTCTTCGGTGCTCGGCCGGACCAGAAACTCGTCATCGTCTGTGGCGGCAGCCTCGGATCTCGCAGCCTGACCGATACCGCACTGTCGCTGGCGCGCGAGTGGCGCGACCGCGACGACGTCCGCCTGGTCGTGAAGACGGGGCCCGAGCACTTCGCCGACGCGTCATCCGCGGTCAGAGACCTCGGAAACGTGCTGGTGCTGCCCTATCTGGACAGGATGGACCTGGTGTACGCGGGCGCCGACGCCTTTGTCGGACGGGCGGGCGCGATCACGGTCGCCGAGCTGTCCCATGTCGGCGTGCCCAGCGTCCTCGTGCCGTACCCACACGCACCCGGTGACCATCAGCGACACAACGCGCAAGCGCTCGTGACCCGCGGCGCCGCCAGGATGCTGGCAGACGGTGACCTGAGCCCGGCAAGCCTCGCGCGGTCGATCGACGACCTTCTCGGCGACACCACTGAGCGCGCGACGATCGCGGACACCGCCCAACCGAGACCGAACGATTCCGCGCAGACGGTGGCGAACTGGCTCCGGCAGCTCGGCGGCCACAAGTCCGCGGCATATGACGCCGTCAACGCATGAACCCATCAATCGCATGAGCACATCAAACGAAGGGTCTATCCGTGAATGAATTCTGGTCCGGCAGAAAAGTCTTGGTCACCGGCGGTGAGGGCTTCATCGGCAGCAGCCTGGTCGAACAATTGCTCGCGCAGGGCGCGCAGGTACGAGTTCTGGCGCACTACAAGCCCTACGCGTCGGCAGGCTTCTTGTCGGAACGCCTGAATGACATCGAGCTGATCGCGGGAGATGTCCGCGACAGCGGACAAGTTCTCGATGCCGCGGAGGGTGTCGACACCATTTTCCACCTCGCTGCGCTGATCGGAATCCCCTACAGCTACCAGGCTCCCCTGACATATCTCGAGACGAATGTGCTGGGCACCCAGAACATCGTCGATGCCGCGCGGCGACGCGATGTGCGAAGGGTTGTCCACACGTCGACGAGCGAGGTATACGGAACCGCGAGAGAGGTGCCCATTTCCGAGACGCACCCGCTGCAACCCCAGTCGCCCTACTCCGCATCGAAGATCGCCGCGGACATGGTCGCGCTGTCGCATTTTCACTCGTTCGACACGCCGGTCTCGGTCTGTCGTCCGTTCAACACCTTCGGCCCGAGGCAATCGACGCGCGCCGTGATTCCCGCGATCCTGCACCAGCTGCATTCCGGCGCGGACGAGATCGCGGTCGGCGCGCTGACCCCGACTCGGGACTTCACCTATGTCGAGGACACCGCTCGCGGCTTCATGGCGATCGCGGAGTCCGAGCGGACTCTCGGACGGACGATGAATCTCGGTACCGGCAAGGAGATCTCGATCCGCGACCTGATCGGTCTACTCATCGAGATCACGGGTTCCTCCGCAACGATCACCACGGAGGACTCGCGTCAACGCCCCGCGGGGAGCGAGGTCCATCGACTGATGTCCGACAACAGCCGGGTGCGGGAACTGACGGACTGGAGCCCGCAGGTCTCCCTGCGCGACGGGCTCGCCCGCACCTCGGAGTGGGTCGAGTCTCATCCGATCGCCGACCCTCGCCGCTACAGCGTGTGAGGTGAGCCGATCACACACCCGAAGTAGCCGGGTTTGACGACCGCGTTCCACGAGTTCCAGTGATATCCGTGTCGGTCTGTAAGGGCCGGTTCAAACTAGTCAGGCTGGGACGGAACAAGCGCCGATCCTGGCAAGGGCGGCCTCGATCAGGTGTCGCTACGGTACGTACGCAGACCGTCTCAGGTGGGTTCGCCGGGCATGTCGGACGATCCATCCGCGATCGAAAACTGCCACAGTCGTAACTTTTTCGGATCCCATTGCGGGGCTTCGGTCTCGGCGAGGGCGAAGGTCTGCATCCAGGCGGTCAACTCGACGGCGAGGCCGCCATCACTCCCCCCGAACGCGCGGCGGGCACCGCGCCGACGCCGCCCGCTTCTGGGTGGTGTCGGGCGGTGCCCTGTGGGTTTCGCTTCAGGCGGCGAAGGGGAGTTGGTTGCGCCGGTTGTGTGCCGGCAGTGGTTTTCGGTGGGGGTCGATCCATGGTGGTGGGGTGAACCAGGGGTGGCCGTCGTCTTTGCTGATGTGGACGGTCCAGTCGCCGCGGTGGATGGTGGTGTGGTGGAAGCGGCAGAGCAGCACCAGGTTTGACAGGTTGGTTGGCCCGCCGTTGGACCAGTGCTGGATGTGGTGGCCTTCGGTCCAGGCGGCGGGTCGTCCGCAGCCGGGGAAGGCGCAGCCGCAGTCACGCGAGTTCAGGGCGCGGCGGAGTTTGCGGGGGATGAGGCGGGTGGTGCGTCCGACGTCGAGGGGGTTGCCGTTGGAGTCCATGGTGATGGGGGTGATGTCGGCGTCGCAGGCGATTTGGGCGGCGAGGTCGAGGGTGATGGGTCCGAGCCAGGGCATCCAAGCGGGTCCTCGCCGTCGGCCCTGGGTGTGGTCCCGTTGGTGGTGGTTGTCGGTGGTGGAGGCGAGGTCGTCGGCGTCGACGAAGACGTTGATGTGGGGGCGTTCGCCGCCTTCGGTGGGTGCCTGTCCGGAGTTCAGGTATGAGCCGACGATGTGGGTGAGGGCGTCGGCGCGGCGTTGGGCGGGGGTGCGTTGGTCTTTGCCGGTTTGTCCGTCGCGGTTGTCGGTTCCGGGGCGGGGCTTGGACAGGGCCGACAGGGCGGTGAGGAGCGATTCGCCGGACGCGGCGTCGAAATGTCCCTTGACGTGGACGCGTCCGCCGAGTCCGGGGGACGCGTAGAACTCGTTGAGTTCGGCGTTCTCGGAATCAGACTTCTTCTTGTCCCCGTTGAGGATCACGTCGAGTGCCTTCGCGCGGCGGGCGAGGGTCGTGGAGTCTTCGGTGCGGGCTGCGTAGAGCAGGTAGCGGGCGCAGGCCTCGGACCGTGTGACGTCGGGCCCGAAGATCACCGACTCGATGTCCGGCTCGTCAGCGGCCTCGGCGCCATCTCCGTCGGCGCGGTGCGCATCGCCTTCGCCATCGTCACCGTTCGGGCCGGCATCCCCGTCACCTTCGGTTTTGGTGTCATCGGGTTCGCCGGAGCTCTCCCCAGCCTTCGCGGCAGCGTTCAGGCCTGCCGGGTCGTCTCCGTCCGGGACCTTCGCGAGGAGTTCGACGATCACGCGGACCTGGTCGTAGTCGATCCTGCCTGCATCAAAGGAGGCGGCAACCTCCGGATGCTCCGCCAGCCCCCGCCCGAGCCGGACGATCTTGTTCGCCTGGCCCGGTATCATGGTGGACGCGCCGGCGAGCCAGTTGCCGGGCGATGAGGCCCCGACCTGTTCAGCCACACAGCGCTGGTCGACCTGATGCATCAGGCGCACCCGCAGCGCCTCGAGCTGCCGCATCCGCAGCGAGAGCGCGGGAATCAGCCGCAGGAGTTCGGCATCGGCGAGCTGCCATGCGGCCACATCCAGTGGCCCGATGAGCATCTCGTTCAGATCCATATTCGAAGCCTACTAGAACACATGTTCGAAGCATGGGAATCGGAGCAATCCATCGAAGATCGATCAAGGCACTAGCATTTGTGATGTCCGATGCCGAAGCGGAGGGGATGTCATGATCCGTACCCGGATAGCCGCCGTACTGCTCGCCACCACTGCGTTGACGCTGGCCGCGTGTAGCAACTCCGACACCGAGGGCAATCCGACGGCCGCACCCCCGCCGTCCACCACCCCGATCACCACCGAGGCGCCTGCCGTGGAGACCACCGCCGCCGGTCCCCCGCCCCCGACGACCGCGCCGGACGATCCGAACACCTGCGCCGCCACCGAGCTGATGCTCACCGCGGGCCAGCCCGAGGGCGCCGCGGGCTCGACGATCATCCCGCTGGTGTTCACCAACACCGGTGGACGCACGTGTCTGCTGGACGGCTTCCCCGGCGTCTCCTATGTGGCGGAGGAGCACGGCCCCGAGGTGGGTGCGCCGGCGACACGATCCGGCGCGAGCCAGGGAAAGGTCGAGCTGGCATCGGACGGCAAGGCGACCGCGCAGGTGCGGGCGATCCAGGTCGCCAACTACCCGCCCGAACTGTGCGACCCGACCCCGGTCGCCGGGCTGCGGGTGTTCCCACCGAACGCCTACGCGTCGCTGTTCCTGCCGTTGCCGGGGACCGGGTGCGCGAAGACCGGGCCGGAGGTCAATCAGCTCGAGGTGACCGCGGTGGTCGCGGGCGGGTAGGCGCCCGCACGCCTGAATGCGGCCGTTGCCCGCTGAGTCGGAAACCTCCGACGACGTCGGCCGGTTTCGGAGCATGATGGGTGTCATGTCGACCGCCGACCTCTCCGAACTCGTCGCCGCGCTGCCCGACGGAGCGGTGCTCACCGACCCGGACCTGACCGAGGGCTACCGCCAGGACTGGGCGGCGGACCCGAACGCCGGGCGCCCGCTGGCGGTGGTCCGCGCGACCTGCACCGAGGACGTGCAGGCGGTGATGCGGTGGGCGTCGGCGCACAGGGTGCCCGTGGTGCCGCGGGGCGCCGGATCCGGGCTGTCCGGCGGCTCGACCGCGGTCAACGGTGGACTCGTGCTCACCACCGAGCGGATGCGGCAGATCAGCGTCGACCCGGTCACCCGGATCGCCGTCGCGCAGCCGGGCCTGTTCAACGCGGAGGTGAAGAAGGCCGCCGCCGAGCACGGGCTCTGGTATCCCCCGGACCCGTCCTCGTTCGAGATCTGTTCCATCGGCGGCAACGCCGCGACCAACGCGGGCGGCCTGTGCTGCGTGAAGTACGGCGTCACCACCGATTACGTCCTCGGCATGCAGGTGGTGTTGGCCGACGGCACCGCCGTGCGGCTCGGCGGCCCGCGCCTCAAGGACGTCGCCGGGCTCTCGCTCACGAAGCTGTTCGTCGGCAGCGAGGGCACCCTCGGGATCATCACCGAGCTGACCCTGCGGCTGATCCCCGCGCAGCCGCCCGCGTCGACCGTGGTCGCATCCTTCGGGTCGGTGCAGGACGCGGCCGACGCGGTCCTCGCGATCACCAGGAACCTGCGGCCGGCGATGCTCGAGTTCATGGACCACGCCAGCATCAACGCGGTCGAGGACTCCGTGCACATGGGCCTCGACCGGAATGCGCGGGCGCTGCTGCTCGCGCAGTCCGACGCGCCGGGCGCGGTGGCCGCCGAGGAGATCGCGGCGATGGTCGCGGCCTGCGAAAAGCACGGCGCCACCGAGGTGTTCGCCACCGACGACCCCGCCGAGGGCGAGGCGTTCACGGTGGCCAGGCGGTCGGTGTTCCCTGCCGTGCAGGCGCTGGGGAGCCTGCTGCTCGAGGACGTCGGCGTGCCGATGGACGCGCTGCCACGCCTGATCACCGGCGTCGAGCAGATCGCCGAGGACTGCGACGTGCTGATCTGCGTGGTCGCGCACGCGGGCGACGGGAACACGCATCCGCTGATCGTGTTCGACCCCACAGACCCCGACGAGACCGACCGGGCGCAGCGCGCCTTCGGTCTGGTGATGGACCTGGCGATCGCGTTGGGCGGCACCATCACCGGTGAGCACGGCGTGGGTCGGCTCAAGCGGGACTGGCTGCCGAGTCAGCTGGGCGAGGACGTGATGGAGCTGAACCGGCGGATCAAGACCGCGCTGGATCCGGACGGGATCCTGAACCCGGGCGCGATGCTCAAGTAGGTCGTCCGGTCAGAGCGGGGCGCCGGCGTTGTCGATGCCTGCGCGGTTGCGTTCCTCCGAGGCCGCGTACATGGCCTCGATCTTCTCGAATAGCTGCTGCATCTCCTGGACCACCGCGATGTGATCGGAGAGCGCCTGGTCGAGGGAGTAGTCGCCGCCGACGGCCTTCTTCTCGAATTTGGTAGCAAGGTCGACGCCGGATTTGAGGCGGTCGCCGAAGCCATCTATCGTCGAGAGCGACTGCGCGCCCTTCTGCAATTCCTTCAACTGCGAGACGAAGTCGGCGCACCGCTGGCCGCAGCGCTGTGCGACCTTTGGCTCGAGGTACAAAGTGCCACTATCTACCGCGGCGCCCAGCCCACGAAAATCTGAAATTCCCTGATCTGACATGGCGATTCCTCAGTTTCTTCGAATCAGCTACTACGACGGGATTTGCGGTGCGAGATCGTGGGCCACGCTTACCGCCACCGCACACGGCTCTTCAACCACGGGATCGACGCCGAGATAGCTGATCCGAATAAGTGCAGCGCCCCCTCGAGACTCGAGAGCGACATCGCATCGTCGACCTTCGGTGTCAGACACTTCCCGATAGGAAACCCCCGGACGACCACCTATGTCCACGTCCTCGAACTTCGTGTTCTTCCTGTTCGACCGAACCTCGTCGATCGTGCGCGTAGTTGCAAACAGGGTGAGGTCATAGGCCGGTCCAGCCCAACTGCACACATTCCAACCCGGCTGCTTGACGCCGATAATGTCGCGGGACTCGGTGGTCGGGTCCATCTCAACAGCACGCAACGCATCGTCAGAAATGTCATCGCACGGACTGAACACCGGCTCCCCGGCCCCAGTCCCCACCGCCTCGGCCTCCCCCGCCACGGTCTCCGAACCACACCCACCCAGCACCAACGCACCAGATACCAGTCCGACCCCGACCAGACCCCGCAACTGCACCCTCACCCGACACTCCCCACTCCCGGCCGATCGATACCGGTCCACCCTAGATAGACGCACCAACCGGCTCCCCGGTTCCGCGGGTCAGCGCACCGAGAACGCTCCCCGAGGCCCACCTCGCCGTCTAGGCCGCTTCCGGATAGTCACGGGTCCGCGCGCGCCCGACGGCCGCCTCCGTGCCCAGCTCCGCCCTCGTGTCTGCATTGTTCGCATAGTGCGTGACGAGATGGAACATCAGCACCTCGTCGATCGCGAACTTGCGGCAGTCCACCTCGATCATGGGAACCGGTGGCAGCCGGTCAATTCTCCAAATCGGGGTCCGGTAGCGGCGTTCCCACGCTGCGTTCGCATACCCGATGACCAGAACCATCCGATACCCGTTGTAAGCGGCTTTCGCTCCGGCCACCGCCTCCCACGGCAGATAGGACTCGAAGCTCCAGCCGCGATGGCGAATCCCGTCACTCGTCAACTGGATGTAACCGGGGCGCAAAAGCCGGGCTGCAACCACAACCAGAAAGGTCGCGAGGAAGATCCCGAACAACCCGAACACCACCGCGGCTCCGGGAACGAACGAGCTCGGCACATTGAGGTAAATCTCGATGGCGCCACCGAGGCTCAGGGTGGTCAAGCATGTCATCAACGCGACGAGCCGAACCCACAGCCGCCGGGACTGCCGCAGCTCGGTCGCTGGAATGCCCCCGACCGCGACGGTTCGAATATCACCATCGCGATGGTTCGAATCCCGCACCGCTACTCCAGTTGCCACGATAAGGAAGAACAAACATGCGATTCCGAAGGAGTACCGCAGAGCTGCGGGGAACCCTCCGGCCCAACCAACCAGGCCGACGAGAACGGCGATCAAACCGAATCCGGTCATCATCGCCATCGCAAGCTTCTCGGTCATCGTGTAGCGGGCTGCGGGCCATTCGGATGGGACCTCCAGGCCTCTAGAAAGCTGCATTCCACGCCCCCTTCGCCAGCCCACCGACAGCGGCTCCGGCGTCGGCGACCGCGTCGACCCCCGACTCCACGGCGTCATCAAGATCGTCAACGCCGTTCTGATACAACGAATCCACTGCTCCAGATGTGAACAATCCGGCGACCACCCCGACGCCGGCGCCGACTGCCGTACCAACTCCGGGAACGACGGACCCCACCACTGCGCCCGCCCCTGCACCCGCAAGGAGAGAAGCCCCGAACCCCGCTGCACCAGAGACGACCGCCTGGCCCGCTGGCTTGCCGTTGTAAATGTCGTATGCGACACCTGCTGCGGCGAGCACTCCACCTGCCTTGAGCCCAAGCTTGCTCGCGCTGGCTTCGGAGCGTGCTGCCGCAGCGGCCGCATCATCGGCTGTGTGGCTCATCAGCCGTGAGGTATCGAAATCTCGATAGATCTGTGAGGCGGGGGTTCCGGCGGGTGCGGTCCGTGCGAGCTCGAGGTACTTGGACGCCTCACCAGCAAAGAACTGCGAGTTCTTCAATAGCGCTGAGGCATGCCGTGCCGCAAGAACCCCGGCGGCACCATTGACGAGATCCCCCACAACGAAGAACCATTTGCTGGTCAGGTCGGCCCAGACGTTCTTGACCGTTTTCACCGCGAACGCCCATAGCTCACGCGCAGCGTCGACACCATGCTGGGCCGAGTCGTACGCCCGCATCAGGGCCTCGCGTCGCTCGACCGCTCCGACCGCAGCGGTGTAAGCGCTCAAGGCTTCCACTGTTGCGTCGGCTCCGCTCGGCGGCGGCCCCGGATGGACGGGCACCGGGCCAGGTTCCTGGATCTGCTCGCCCACGACTGCCAGTCCGGCAGTTGCAGCGGCGGTACGAACCGCACGCATGTCGTCCTGTGCACGTTGAAGCTGAGCTGCTGCCTCGTCAAAGGCCAGGGCTTGGTCAGCGACTGCGGCCGCCAGTTCGTCGGCCTTGCCGGCGGAAATAGTTGCCCTGGTACTGAACCCGTCGCCGGCAGTACCGTCCCATCCGGCGTCGGCGGTGTTTCGCGCGCGGTACAACTGATCGGCAGCAGAGACGACCATCGGCCCCAGACTGGTCCGCAACCAGGCTGCCGCCGCACGGATGCTCTCGGGATTCCCGTCAACGCGGGTGTCAATCGGCATCGGCTACTCCGCCCATTCCGTGTTGAACCCGTCGGCGGTCGCCACGTCTTGTTCTCGATAGCGGGCGTTCGCCTCGGCCACGGCTTCACTCGCCGCGGCCAGAGCCACGACAAGTTGTCCGGCACTCTCACTCATCCGGGCCAAAATCCCCGTCAGAGCTGCCGTCGCGTCCCCAGCGTCAACGACAGTCGGTGCCGAGGCGCCGACCGAGTCGAGATCTGCAGCTGACCGGGCGAGCGAGTCCACGATTCCGTCGAGTGCCTCGGAATCGACGAACAGCGTCATGCGCAGTCACCTGCCGGTGCCGCATTCAATACAACTACCGAGCCCACCATTGTCCCCTCCACATGCCGAACACCGCGGTCCCCCAGGCCCCAAATCAGGCTGTTCAGAGTGCCGCCCCGGAAACTGAGATTCCCCGTGCACCAGCATCATCCGACGCGGCATACATGGCCTCGATCTTCTCGAAGGTCTGCTGCATCTCTTGGACCACGGCTATGTGGTCTGCGATGGCCTGGTCGAGCGAGTAGTCGCCGCCAGTTGCCTTCCTCTCGAATTTGGTGGCGAGGGTGATGCCAGACTGGAGGCGGTCGCCGAAACCTTCGATCTTCCCGAGCGTGCGGCCTTCAGACTGGATTTCCATCAACCGCTCGGCGAACTCAGCGCACCGCTGCGCACACCGATTGGCGACACCACGTTCGAGGTACAGGTCACCTGATTCGACTGCTGACCCGATCGAAGCCCAGGTCGAAGCTGCCTCAGACATAAATCTCCATCCATAAACCTGCAGGGCTATGCGGGGAAATGCGCTTCCAATTGACGAGTTGCGCTTGATGCGACGAAGCAGGGCTCCTCGGTGAGCGGCTCAGTTCCGAGATAGGCGACCGAAACCAAGATCGATCCGCCGCTCGACTCGACGGCAACATCACAACTCCGTCGTTCGTCGTCCGACGCTTCCCGATATGTGAAGCCACTCCGCCCACCCAAATCGACGGGCACGAACTCTTCGTTCTTCTTGTTGGCGCGAACGTCATCAAGGGTGTAGTTCGTCGCGAACACACTCAGGAATTTGTTCCCCTCGTGCCACTTGCAGATGTTCCATCCAGGTTGCTTCACACCCATCACATCGGGTGATTCCGTGGCCGGATCGACCCCCACCGCACGCAGTGCCTCATCCGGGATGTCGTCACACGGACTGAACACCGGCTCACCAGCTCCAGTCCCAACCGCCTCGGCCTCCCCCGCGACACTCTCCGAACCACACCCCACCAGCATCAACGCACCACAAGCCGCGCCCAACGCAACGAGACCCCGTGTTCGTACCCGCACCCGACACTCCCCACTCCCGGCCGATAGATACCGGTCCACCCTAGATAGACGCAGCAACCCGGTCATCGGTTCCACCGAGCGGCCGGATCGAGATGTCCCCGCCGCGCTCGCCTCCCGGACAACGTCGGACCGTCGCGATAGGTTTGCTGGTGTCAGGGGTTCCACGACACGCGACAGGGGGAACGATGACCGAGAGTTTCGACGACAGGATCGAGCAGGCCTGGGCCGACTTCCAGTTGGTCCTCGCCGACCATGTCGCAGCCATGGTCGACGACGACCTCCTCGCGTTGGAGCTGGGCGAGGAGTCCTCGGTGGAGGGCTTCGTACCGTGCGTGCAGTTCCTGGCGTGGGGCGGCGACCAGGTGCGATGCGAGGTCCCGTCCAACGCGTATCTCGATCCCCGGCACCGGCTGTCCCCCGCGGACGAGGCGCGGCTGGTGGAGCTGGGCTGGCATCGCCCGACTCGCGCACCCGAGGACGAGCCGGACGCGGGATCGCCCGCGTTCTTCGTCGACAAGGCCGCGAACTGGGCCGATCAGCTCGCCGCGATGGCGATCACCGTGTTCCGGGAGACGTGGAGCGTGCCGCACCCGAGCTTCCTGCGGACCGAGGCGGTCGGGACGCTGGAGGCGCTCGAGTTCGAGCCGGACCTGCCCGACGAGGAGTCGTTCGCGCTTGACCTCGGCGCCGCGGTGGTGCCGCGCGACGACGAGCACCTCTATGAACTGGTCGGGCTGACGCTGACCCACCTCTTCGACGAGCCGCCCGGCGACGACGGTCACAGCGACTTCATGCTCGCCCTTGGCCGTGTGGTCGGATTCGTCGGGCCGCACCTCGACGGCGGCGAGGTGCAGGTCCGGGTGCCGCTGGTCCGCGAGGTCAGCGACCGGACCCGGGCCAGCGAACTGATCGCCGACCTGAACCGCCGGTGGCCGCACCTGAAGTTCACCCTGGCGACGGACCGCGTGGAGGCGTGGGCGGCCGTGCTCGCGAATCCGTATGTCCCGCAGCATCTCATCGACATGCTCGAGCAGCTGTTCTCGTTCACGCAGACCGTGGACGACGAGTTCGCGGCGCGGTTCGGCGGGCGGCTGGAGGGCTTCCCGGAGCCCGACCCCGTGCCGATGGAGGTCGACCACGGGGAGTTCACCACCCCTCCCCCGGCGCCGACCCCGAAGCCGCTTCGTCAGATGGAACTGTTCACCGACCCCGGCGAGCAGACCCTGTTCGACGAGCCGAGCTGACGGGCGTCACGCCCACCCGTACACCCTGAACCCGGATCGGATCATGCGCACCAAGAAGAAGTCGGACAACGTCGCGACGCTCGTCAACCAGCTCTACAACGAGCGCGAACGCGCCTGGGCCGCGGCGCTGGTCACCGCCCAGACGTTCCTCGACACCCTCGCCGACGACGTGCTCGAGGACCTCGACCGCGACCGGCTCAACGCCAAGACGGCCCGGATCAAGGATCGCGAGCGCACCGCGGACAAGGTCCGGCGCCGGGTCGCCGAGGGCCAGATGGCCCGGCCCACCACCACCGAGGACATCGCGGACGCCATCCACGACCTGGTGGGGATCAAGGTGCTGTGCAAGACGCCGCGGGACCTCTCCGCGTTCACCGAGAAGCTATACGAGGCCTGCACGTCGCCCGCCTGCTCGGTGCGCCTGGCGGTGCCGCCGCGGGACTACGTGGCCAATCCCAAGGACAGCGGCTACCGGGCCTATCACGCGGTCCTGATGATCAAGGTCGCCACCCACGAGGGCGACCTTGGGGTCAAGGTCGAGGTGCAGGTGAAGACACTGCTGCAGGACGCGTGGGGCGAGCTCACCCACGAGGACATGTACAAGCCGGGTAAGGCACTCAAGCCCAACGAGTTTCACCGCGACGTGGCGCGGCAGATGGCCCAGCTGCTGGACAACGTGGACAACATGGCCGACCTGCTCGCGGCCGAGCTGGACCGGCAGACGGCGCAGCTCGACGATGCGGACGGGACGGCGCCGGAGGGTTCGGAGGAGCCGACGGTCTTCGCGCGGGTCACCAGGACCGGCCCGCGCTACGCCCTCGCGGTCACCCTCGACGGCAGGCAGGGCCTGATCCCGGCGCGCTCGGTCCGCAGGCTCGTGGGGTCGAGTGCCCGGATCAACGTCAGCGACTACCTCGACGTCGGCGACATGGTCGACGTCCGGGTCGAGGAGACCGACACCGCGCTGTACTACCACCCGGTCGCGCTGAGCTGACTCAGCGAGGGTCCAGGCGCTCAACGCGCGGAAGCATGATCGACACGATCGGGCTCACATCGTCCGCAGTGCCCGCAGCACCGCGCGGCCGGCGGCGGGGTCGCCGACCGTGATGCGGGCGCTGCCGTCGGGGTAGGACTTGGCCACTATGCCCGCGCGCTGCAGCGCGTCCGCGGTACGCGGACCGCTCAGGTAGAGGAAGTTGGCGTGACTGGACGGCACCCGAAGTCCATGCTGCTGCAGCCGGTTTCGCAACCGTTCGCGTTCGGCGATGATCCGGGCGACTCGGGCCTGCAATTCGTCCTCGGCCGCATAGGATGCGGTCACCGCCGCCACCGCCGCGCAGCTCATTCCGAACGGCAATTGCCGGCGTCGCACGCGCGCCACCAGGTCGTCGGCTCCGAATGCGTAGCCGATGCGCAACCCGGCCAGCCCGAACGCCTTCGAAAATGTCCGCAGCACCAACACATTGGGGTAACGGCGGATGACCTCGTGCACGTCGACCGCTTCGGCGACAACGAACTCGACGTAGGCCTCGTCGAGGATCACCACCACCCGCTGGGGAATCGAGGACAGGAACATCTCCAGGTCGGCCGCGGAGACCAGGGTGCCGGTGGGGTTGTGCGGTCGGCACAGCACCACCAGCCCGGTGCGACCGTCGACCGCCTCGCTCATCGCATGAAGGTCTTGGCGACCACAGCGGTCGAGCGGCACCGTCACTGTCCGCATGCCGATCATGTCGGCCATGATCGGGTAGCCATCGAACGTGGGTGTCGCGAACACCATGGATTCACCGTCGCGGATCGTGGTCTGCATGATCTGCATCGCCACTCCGGTGGCGCCCGATCCGACGACGACCTGGGTCGGCTGCACGCCGATCCGCTGCGCGATGATCTGCGGCAGTCGTTGCGGTAGAAACTCCGGGTACCGATTCGCCTGGGCCATCTGTTCGTGGAGCGCTGCCAGCACCGATGGCAACGGCGGGAACGGGTTTTCGCTCAGCCCGAGCTCGAAATAGCGCGCAGGGCAGGTCCGGCCACCCGCCACCGACGGCGTCGGCATCTTCGCGAGGTCGCCGGTCATGGCGTCGGTCCCGCTCCCCAGCGGACGGCCGCGGCACCGGCGAAGTCGCCTGCGTGGGCAAATGCGGCCATCAACACCAGTGCCCCGTTGCCGATGCGCCCGTCGCGGTTGGCGGTGTCCAGGGTCACCGGAATGCCGGCGCCGAACAGGTTTCCGCATTCGTCGAAGGTGTCCGGATGCCGCTCGGGGGTCAGCTGCATGGCCTCGCGCCAGTTCCGCAGGAACAGCCGGTTGGGTTGGTTGGTGACGAGGGTGTCGACCTCGGTGGACTGCACCCCGATCCGGTCGCAGACCGCCAGCGCGACCTCCGGCACCAGTCGGTTGCCGCGGGCGAACACCTTGGTGATCTTGGACTCGGTGAACCCCACGCAGACCTGCCCGCGCCCCGGCTCCCAGTATTTGCGATCGAAGACCGGAACTGCCTCGAAGGTCATATCGCCACCGAACTCCGGATGGGTCCGGCATTCGATGCCCAGGATCGGCGCGTCGTTGGATTTGGTCAGCAGGCCGACCCCGCAACCGTCGCCGGGGACCGGGGCGTGCGCCAGCCCGCGGATCGCGGTCTGAGTGAAGACCTGTCCCGCACAGTTCTGGGTCGCGGCGATCAACGCCGTGGTGGCATCGGTGCTGTGCAGGATGGTCCGGGCCAGCGCCATCATCTGCACGAAAGACGCGCAGCCGCTGTTGTGCACGTCGATCACCCAGTCCGGTCGCAGCCCCAACCGGCGGGCCACCTCCGGGCCGCTTCCCAGGACGGGATTGTCGGGCAGCTGGGTGTGGGTGAGCAGCACATCCACTCTGGAGATCGCGTCCGCGCCGTGCCTGTCGATCAGGGGCGCCACCGCGCGCTCCACCATGTCGACCGCCGTCTCGTCACGGGCCACGTGGTGCCGGTACCTCGGCGAGCGGAACATGACATTCTTCGCCATCCGGTCCGAGCGGGCGAACTGGGTGAAATACTCTGTGGGAACACGATTTTCCGGCAGGTAGCTGGCGACGTCGATCAGGCTGACCGCAGGCAGGGGCGCTGTCACAGGTGCGTGCACTGTCATGCTCACTTCATCCACTCCGGCTTGATCGGTAGTCCGTGGGCGGCGCGGTACTCGCAGATGGCCTTGAGGTTGTCCATCTCCAACTGATGCCCGGCGGAGAACATGTCCCAGAAGTCGCCGACCCACACCGGGCGGTCCGCCGGCGCCGTCTCCGGGTAGGGGTTCTCGTCGTAGAACGGGTGGCGACAGTTGGTCCACAGCACCACCGATCCGGGCGCGTTCAGCACCACCTCCGCGTCGACCACCCGCATCAGATAGATCATCCAAAGGTGTTGGCCCTGGTCCCACGCGCAGTGGTAGTCCACCGTCATCGCGTCGGAATCGGCGACGGTGCGCACGAAGCATTTCGTCTGGTCGCCGAGTCTGTCCTGGGAGACCCACAGCCCGGGCTCGTCGGTCCCGGTGAACCCGCGGAGGCTGTAGGTCCACTCCTCCAGGCACCGGGTGTCCGCAAGGTACTCGTACACCTGCCGTGGCGGCGCCGCGATGTAGGCGTTGACCGGGCAGAATCGGCCGAACACCTGCTCGTGCGGGTACACCGACCGCAGCATGTCCATGATGACGGGTGTGGTGGCATCCCTGTCGGAATTCTCGATCCGCAGGACACCCGGGATCTCGTCCTCGGTGATGTCGCTGAGAGCGGGAAGGCCTGTCGGGGCGGGAATTTTGATGGTCACGAGTTCTCCTTTGATCAGGGGCTGGTCAGGAACGGCAGGAAGGGTGGTATCTCGTCGGGATCGCAATCCACCGAAACGAACGACGGACCCTCGGTGTGGGCGCTGCGGGCCAGCGAGTCGGTCAAGTCGCCGACGCTTCGCGCGGCGAATGCCGACAGTGTCGGGAACATCGCCGCGATACCCTCGCCGAGCAGGGTCCGCCGGAATCGGTTGAAGCTGTATCGATCGCGGTAGAACAGTTGCTCGCGGGTCACGCACATGGCGTGCGCATTGTTGTTGAAAATGATGAACGTCACCGGCAGGTTGTGCTCGATCGCGGTGTGGATCTCCAGGCCGTGCATGAAGAACGCGCCGTCGCCGGCGATCACGAATGTCCTTCTGTTCCGGGTGAACGCCGAGCCGATCCCGGCGCCGAAGCTATAGCCCATGCCGCCCATCCCGAGGGCGACCACGAATCGCCCGCCGCGGGGCACCGAAAGATGATGCACGACGGACGCGCCCGTGTTCCCGGCGTCGGCGAATACGTCCGACCCGGACGGCAGCATCGCGGCGATCGCATCCACTGCGTCTCGGTAGCGAAGTCCCGGCCCCGAGGAGTCGGGCACCTCCAGCGTCGTCAGGGCCTGCGGGGCTGCAGGTTTCGGTTCGCGGTCGGGGTGGAACACCGCCGCGAGGTCGGCCAGCGTCGAACCGAGGTCCATGCTGACCGCGTGTGTCGTGGGCAGATACGGTGGTTCGGCGCCGATGCTGGCCACAGGCACCGCGGCCAGCGCCCCTTCGAGGCCGGCCCGCGCGGTCATCGGCATCCGGGTCCCCACCAGCAGACACAATGCCGATTGCCGTACCGCGTCGACGAGTTCGGCGTGGCCCATCGTGCCCGCGACACCGCAGAATCCGTGTTCGTCGGGGGTGTAGCAATCCTTCGCATCCGGTGCCACCCCGACCGCCGCGTCCAATGCGACGGCCAGTGCGCGCAGCTTCGCGCGGGCGTCGTTGCGCGCTACCTGACCGCCGACGACAAGCACGATCTTTCCGGTCCTCCTGGCCGCGGCGATCATCTCGGTGACGCGGGCCAGCCCGATGCGATCGTGAACTACCCGGCGGGCGGGTGGGGTGAACCGGGGCACGGTCACGGTGGCTTGCTGAACATCTTTGGGCAACAACAGCACCACCGGACCCCCGCGCCTGGCGGCGGATACCGCTCGCTGCAGGTGCTCGACGATGTCCTCGGGCCGCTCGACCCGCGCGCAGTAGCGGGAGATTTCGGAGAACAACCGCACCGCGTCGATCGATCCGGCCCTGCCGCTGGAATCCTGGAATGCGCCATTGCCCTCCGACGCCGTCGGTGGCTGACCGACGACGGCCAACACCGGCACCCGTGAGGTGAAGGATTCGGCCAGGCCGGCAACCAGGTTCATCGCACCGCCGCCAGAGGTTGCGGCGACGACACCGAGCCCGCTCGTCGAGCGTGCGTACCCGTCGGCCATCGTGACCGCGGAGAACTCGTGTTTCGCCACGACTCCGGTCACGTCCACGCCGGCATCGAAGATGGCGTCGTAGAGGTCCTCGATATTGGCGCCGTCCACCCCGAAGATGTGCCGAACTCCCAGCGCGGTCACGGAGTCGACAAGATAGTCGACGACCCGCCGCTGTGCGTTTCCGTGTGCTCGACCGCTCATGCCCATGCGGTGGTCCTCCCGCAACTCTCGGGCCCGTCCCTGGGCGATAGCCACACCGTGTTGCCGGGGTTATCCTCGAAAGCGCTGGGCCTACCCAGAATCTTTGCCATTGCTAAGTTCCTTTGCTCCAGGGTCGTCCCAAACCATCAGCTCGACTACCCACCCCAAGGTGCAAATCTCTACCCCTCGATGCAAACATCAGGGGTTGACACAGGACGAACCGTGCAGCAGCGATCGCAGGGCGTCTAGGTGAGGGTCGACGTACCGATGACCCGCTGGGCACTGCGAGAAGACGCTTCGATAGCGCGAGGTCGCGGTCGTGCGCGACGTGTCCTACCCGGATTCGACCAGCTCGACGCCACGCCCGAGCTCCGCCGCCTCCCGCGCGAAGGCGGGGTCGAAGAAGAGGAAGCTGAGCAGGTCGCCCCGGTCTGCCGCCTCGCCCCCGATCAGCCGGGCCAGCGCCCACAGCGACGGGTTCTGCGTCCCTCGCAGGCAGGCGAATTGTTCGCGGAAGACCCTGTCCGCGAGCGCGGCGATCTCACCCGCCCGGTCCAGGGACGGACCGGCGAACGTGAAACTGATCGGGCGAGCGATTCCCGGGTAGACACGCGCATATTCGTTGCGGCGTTCGATCGCGCGCAGATCCTCGATCATGCGGTCGGCCAGCATGGCGCGCATGGCGAGCGCCGCGGCCCCGAACACGTCCGGTTGCCCGGTGTGGGTGGGCTGCTCGGACGGCAACCCGGTCCGCCAGGTCCTGGGGTGCGTCGCGACGACACCCAACCGGTCTGCACCGAGAGCGATCGCGGGCTTGAGGGGCGTGTTCAGCAGCAACCCGCCGTCGACGTACCAACCGGACCAGCCGTGCGAATCTCGGACGTGTACCGGACGGAAGAGCGCCGGAACGGCGGCGGAGGCGAGCACGTGGTCGACGGTGAGCATCGTGTCCACGTACGTGATGTTGCGGCTCGCGTCGTAGAGCGGGAGGTCCACGGACGAGTTCCTCTCCACAAACACGACCGTCCCCCGCGTCGCCACGGACGTGGCGGTCACCGCGACGGCGTCGATCGTTCCTGCGGCGATGTTCTCGTGCAGCCTGTCCCACGGCAGCATGCGCTTCAGCGTGTCCCGCAGTGGCTCGGTGTCCAGCAGGCTCGGCAGTCGTACCGGGATTCCGGCGATCTGCGCCAGGTAGCGCAGCCCGCTCCCGACGATGCTGTTCACCGGCCCGAAGACATCGTCCAGCCTCAAGAAACCCCATCGCCGGACGAGTTCGTCCGCCGCCCTCACCAGTCCGAGGTCGCAGAAGCCACCGAGCCCGATCACATTGAGGGCGCCTGCGCTGGTGCCTATCAGGATCGAGGGCGGGGTGTTGTCCGCGGCCATCCGTTTCGCCAGCGTCGCCATCGCGCCCGCTTCGAACGCACCCCGTGCGCCCGCTCCCGCTATGACCAGCCCGATGCGTTCAGCCACGATCCGCCCCCATCGACGCACGCGTTTCGCCTCGCTGACTGACGGTACTCCCGCCGGCGCGACGACACGAGGACGGCGAACAGGAATTCGGGCGGGCACGCGACCTGCGCTGTCTCCCCCACCGACTACCGTCTAGCCATGCTCACGCCCGCCGACCGCGACCACGCCATCACCACCCTGGTGCGGGCGGTCGGGCAGACCACCTACGACCGCGGGGTCCGCTACGCCCGCGGCGGCTCGGTGCTGGAGCTGGACTGGATCGCCGCCGAGCGGCGGGCGGTTGGCCTGGTCGACGGGACCGAGCTGTACCGGACGTCGGCCGTGTTCAGCCTGCGCGCCGAGCGGCTCGAGTTCGCCCGCGGCGAGTGCAGCTGCCCGGTCCGGATGAACTGCAAGCACTCGGTCGCGCTGACGGTCGCCCTCCTCGACCAGCCGGAGACGCAGGCCGTCGCGGCGCCGCCGTCCTGGGAGGACGTGCTGGGCGCCGCCCTCGGCGGCGACGACCGACTCATCGAGGGAACCGTTCCCCTGGCGGTGCAGCTGACGCTGACCCCGGGCCCCCGCTCACAGTTCTGGCGGCTGAACGCGAGGCTGGCCCGGCCCGGCAGGTCCGGCTGGGTCAACGCGAACATGAACTGGGCGAACCTGCCGACCATGCACGAGGTGGACGCCCGGCACCGGGACCTGCTGACCGAGCTGCACACGGTGCACCAGCTGGGCGGGCGCAGGCGGAGCGGATACGGGTCCGCCGAGAAGGACCTCGACCTGACCACGATCACCAGTCCGCGGCTGTGGGCGCTGCTCTACGAGGCCGCCGGGGCGGGCATCGAGCTGCTCTACGGCAGCAAGGAGCTGGGCGCCCTCCCCCATCCGGGCACCGCCGAGCTGTGCGTGGACATCGACGAGACCGGCGGCGACCTCGTCGTCACCCCGACCGTCCGCACCGACGATTCCGACCTCCCCGTGCAGGTGCTCGGGTTCCTCGGCGAGGACGCGCACGGCGTGATCTACCTGCGCCCCGACGACCCGCGCGCGCCCTCGCCCGCGCAGTGGCCCTTCCGGATCGCCCGGCTGTCCGGCACGGCGACGCGCGCGATGCAGGAGCTGGCGATCGCAGGCGCCTCGATCACCGTGCCCGCGTCCGACGCGGACCGGTTCGCGACCTCCTACTACCCGCGACTGAGCCGGGCCGCGAGCGTCCGCTCAAGCAACGGCTCGTTCACCGCCCCGACGATCGAGGGCCCGACGCTGCTGCTGGACGTCGCGTACCAGGCGGGGCACCGGGCCAGGCTGCACTGGCGGTTCCGCTACGCCGTCGGCGCCACCGACCACGAGGTGGAGCTGGCGGCGCCGGGCGCCGACGAGTCGTTCCGCGCCGCGGCCGGGGAACGGGCCCTGCTCGCCGGGCTGGACCTGCCGCTCGAGCGGCACCGGCTGCTCGGCCCCGGCGGCGGGCTGCTGCCGCGGGTGAGCCTCGACGGACTCGACACCGCGCGGCTGACCACCGAGCTGCTGCCGCTGCTGCGCGGGCGCGACGACGTCGAGGTCCGCATCGAGGGCACCGCCGCCGACTACCGCGACGCCGGCGACACCCTGAGCATCGGCGTCGGCACCGACGCCACCGACAGCGGCGACTGGTTCGACCTGTCCATCACGGTCCGCGTCGAGGACGCCCCGGTGCCGTTCCGGGACCTGTTCGCCGCGCTGACCGCGGGCCAGTCGCACCTGCTGCTGCCCGACGGCGCGTACCTCTCGCTGGACAAGCCGGAGCTGCAGCGGCTGAAGGACCTGATCGCCGAGGCCCGCGACCTGCAAGAGCAGGACCCGAACGGGTTGCGGCTGAGCCGGTTCCAGGTGTCGCTGTGGGAGGAGTTCGCGGCGCTCGGCGTGGTCGAGCGGCAGGCCGCCCGCTGGCGCGAGCAGGTGCAGGGGCTGCTGGACGTGGCGGCGTCGTCCACCCTCGACGCACCCGCGTCGCTGCGGGCGACGCTGCGGCCGTACCAGCTCGACGGGTTCCGCTGGCTGAACTTCCTGTGGAGCAACGGCCTCGGCGGCATCCTCGCCGACGACATGGGCCTCGGCAAGACGGTGCAGTCGCTGGCGCTGATCTGCCAGGCGCGGGAGGCGAACCCGTCCGATCCGCCGGTGCTGATCGTGGCGCCGACGTCGGTGGTCTCGAACTGGGCGTCGGAGGCGGCCCGCTTCGCCCCGCACCTGCGGGTGGTCGCGATGTCCGAGACTGCGACGAAACGCGGTGCACCGCTGGTGGAGTCGATCGAGGGCGCCGACGTGGTGGTCACCTCGTACACCCTGGCCCGGCTGGACGACGACGAGTACGCGTCGCACCGCTGGTCGATGCTGCTGCTCGACGAGGCGCAGTTCGTCAAAAACCACCGGTCCAAGGCGTACCTGACCATGCGCCGGATCGAGGCGCCGACGAAGATCGCGATCACCGGCACCCCGATGGAGAACAACCTGATGGAGCTGTGGTCGCTGCTGTCGATCACCGCGCCCGGGCTGTTCCCGAATCCCACGAGGTTCGCCGAGTACTACCGCACCCCGATCGAGAACGGCGGCGACGCCGAGCTTCTCGGCCGGCTGCGGCGGCGGATCAAGCCACTGATCCTGCGCCGCACCAAGGAACAGGTCGCCTCCGACCTGCCCGCCAAGCAGGAGCAGGTGCTCGAGGTGGAGCTGTCGCCGCGGCACCGCAAGCTCTACGACACCCACCTGCAGCGCGAGCGGCAGAAGATCCTCGGGCTGGTCGAGGACGTGGACGCCAACCGGTTCACCATCCTGCAGTCGCTGACGCTGCTGCGCCGGCTGAGCCTGGACGCGTCGCTGATCGACGAGCAGCACGCGTCAATCGCGTCGGCGAAGATCGACGCGCTGCTCGAGCAGCTGGAGGACGTGATCGAGGGCGGCCACCGCGCGCTGGTGTTCAGCCAGTTCACCGGCTTCCTGGACCGGGTGCGCACGCGCCTGGACGCCGAGGGCGTCGGCTACACCTACCTCGACGGCCGCACCCGCGATCGCGCGAAGGTGTTGGGCGAGTTCAAGAACGGCGACGCGCCGGTGTTCCTGATCAGCCTCAAGGCGGGTGGCTTCGGGCTGAACCTGACCGAGGCCGACTACTGCTTCCTGCTCGACCCGTGGTGGAACCCGGCCTCCGAGGCGCAGGCCGTGGACCGCACCCACCGGATCGGGCAGACCAGGAACGTGATGGTGTACCGGCTGATCGCCAAGGACACCATCGAGGAGAAGGTGATGGCGCTGCAGGCCCGCAAGTCGGAGCTGTTCGCCAGCGTGGTGGACGAGGGCGGGGCGTTCAACGCGACGCTGTCCGCGGAGGACATCCGGGAGCTGTTCGGCTAACTCCGGTTCCCGAGGCCCGCGGCCGCCGCCAGCGCCTCGACCACCCAGTCGTCGTAGTCCGTTGCGCTCCAGCCCCGTTCGTCGATGAGCAGGGCGTGCGTCTCGGGGCTCTGCAGTGCGAGCCCGACGTCGACGCAGCGATCCACGTCGAGGCCGTCGACCTTACCGGCGAGCGCGGTCGCCAGGTGCCGCAGCACCGTCTCGTGATGCTCGCAGGTGGTCTGCCACAGCTGCGCGACCTCCGGGTCCGCGCCCGCCGCCGCGCGCACCGCGAGGAGCACCGGGGCCACCCGATCCAGGATCAGCCGCGCGCCGTGGACCTGGATCCGCAGCTGCGCCATCGGGTCCGGCTCGGCGACCGCCTCGGCCACCCACGGCCGGTCCAGCGTCGCGATCGGTTCGTCGTCGCCCGCGATCGAGACGTCGAGCAGCGCGGCCAGCACGCTGCGCTTGTTCCCGAACACGAAGTAGACGGTCTGCACCGCGACGCCGGCCTCGGTCGCGATCGCCTTGATGGTGGTCGCGGCGTAGCCGGCGGTGGTGAACAGGGTGCGGGCGGCGGCGAGGATCTTGCCCCGCGCCGGTGTCTTGTCGTCGTTGATGGGTGTTGCCACGAACTGAAGTGTAGATCTAGAGTGACACACTAGAGCATCACTTTAGCGATTTGGGGAGACGACATGACCTCGGTACTGGTACTCGGCGGATACGGCGCGGTCGGCGCGCACGTGGTCGCACGGCTGCGCGCGGACGGGATCGACGCGCTGGCCGCGGGCCGCGATCCCGTGAGGGCCGACCGGGTGGTCGACCTCGAGGACCCCCGCTCCCTGGGGTCGGGGCTGGACGGGGTATCCGCGGTGGTGAACTGCTCCGGGTCCGAGGAGCCCGCGGTCGCGGCGGCGGTCGCCGGGCGCGGGATCCCGTTCGTCGACATCACCGGGACCTCCGGGTACGCGCGAGAGTTGGAGCGGGTGCAGGGTCCGGTGCTGCTCGGGGTGGGGATCGCGCCCGGCCTGAGCAGCCTGCTCGCCGCCGAGGCGGCGCGGGCGGGCGGACCGGTGGACGTGCTGATCGGGCTCGGCGCCGGCGAGGCGCACGGCCCGGCGGCGACCGCGTGGACGTACGGACTGCTGGGCAAGCGCTTCGACGACCCGGACGGCTCGCGGGTGCGCAACTACACCCGGCCGACGCGTTTCGACCTCCCGGCCGGGGCCGGCTACCCGCGGTTCCCCGCGCTGCGCACCGACTTCGCCGACCAACACCGGCTGACCCAGGACCTCGGCCTGCCGGTGCGCAGCTACCTCCGACTGGACTCGCGGCTCGCGACCGTCGGCCTGGCGTCGTTGACCTGGATGCCCCGTATCGCGTCACTGATCCCGGCAGGCGGCATGCCCGGCGGCGACGGCTGGGTGATCGCCGCCCGCGGCGGCGACGGCCGGTCGTGGTGGGCCACCGGGCGCGGGCAGTCGCGGGCGACGGCGGCGGTCGCGGCGCAGGCGGTTCTGCGGGTGCTGCGAGATCCGATCTCGGCGCCGACGTGGCTGCACGAGACGGCCTCGTTGGACGAGCTCCGGCCGACGCTGGAGGCGGCCGGAATAGCGCTCGGCACCGGATAGTTGACCCTGCTAGTACCCCGCATGGGTAACGTGCGAGGCATCCTCCGACGAAAGGACCCGCCACCGTGGCGCACCGCATCGAGCACAAGCCGGCCGAGAACCGCTTCGAGATCCACGTCGACGACGCCCTCGCCGGGTACGCCGACTACACCGTGATCGACGGCGTCCGGGACTTCGACCACACGGTCACCGATCCCGCGTTCCGCGGGCAGGGGCTGGCCGGCAAGCTGGTCGCGGCCGCGCTGGACGCGACGCGGGCGGACGGGATCTCGATCGCGACGTCGTGCTCGTACGTGGAGAGGTTTGTCGAGCAGAATCCGGAGTACAAGGACCTGCTGGCGGCGTAGCCCTGCGGTCTAGAGGTACGGGTAGTCGCGGGAACGGGCGCGGGAGATTGCCGCGTCCGTGCCGAGCTCGGCACGGGTGTCCGGGTTGTTGGCGTGTAGCTGACCAGGTGATGCAGAAGCACCGGGTCGACGGCGAACTGGAAGGTGTCCACCTCGATCATCGGCACAGGCGGCAGGCGATCGATCGGAAGAAACGCGTCGTGTAGCGCGGCTCCCAATTGCGTTGGCGTATGCGATCACCAGCGTCTCCGGGAACTGGTAATGCACTGTCTTCGCACCGGCAACCGCCGCCCAAGGGAGGTAAGACTCGAAGCTCCACCCCTCGCTGACAGATCCCCTCCGAGGAGAGCATCAGCGACCCGCGTCGCACCCGCCCCGTCAGGACGGCGACCGGGTAGCCGGCGCACCCCACTCCGAAGATGCCGAAGATCAAACTGGCACCGGGAAAATCCTTGTCCTCGGGTGTTGAGGAAGATCGCGATGGCTCCCCCGCCTGTGAGTGCAGTCAAGGCCGCCGTCATCGCGGTCATCAGGTGAAACACCTGTAGCGAGTAGCGGATCTCGGTCACAGCGACCCCGTCGACCGCGGCGGTTCGAATGTCTCCCCCGGCAAGGCCGCATCCGTCGGGACACCACACCGAACACCATCGCCAGCACCCTCAGGAAGCAGAACAGGAAGACGAACGTGGCGGCCGTGAACCATCCCTCTACTACGCATCCGACGCCGATGAGTGAGGCGACGAATGCAACCAAACCGCCAATCACGAGCGAAACGATGACTCGCGCGCCGAGCCGGGCATCACGCCATTCGCTGGGACGCTCCAGAGCCATCTCAGGACACCTCGTTCCACGCATCCTTTGCTAGCCCGCCTTGGCCGCGCCGGTGTCGCCAACAGCATCCACGCCATCGCCGATCGCGTCCCCTAAGTCGTCGACACCGTTTTCGTACAGAGTCGACGATCCCGAGGTGAACAATCCGACTGCCGCGCCGCCCAATGCTCCTGCCGCCGTATCCAGGACCGGCACTGGAATGATGGTGCCGGCGACCGCCCCGCGGCCACTGCCGCCCCGAAACCTGCCGCACCCGAGACGATGGCCTGTTCAGCCGGCTTACCGTGCGCGATGTCGTAGGCCAGCCCCGCACCTTCGGCGACTTGCCCGAGATCTGTCAAAGTAGCGAGGCGTTTCCCGTCAATCTTCGCTGCATCTCGACAGCCAATGTCGAGATGCGACGAAGATTGACGAGCGGGTCGGCTAGTTTAACTATCGCTCGGCAGAGCAACCGGCGTCACGGGACGACTTCGGCTCCGGGACAGGTGTCGTTCATCGAGCCGAGGATGTGGAACCCCAGCCCATACTTCGATTGGGACACCCCCGCGCCGTGGGCTCCACGAACTGTGCAGCCGCCCAATGTGCAACCAGCCGATTGGCCGCCCACTCCTGTGCCATAAAGGGACAGTTCCGAAACTTGCACACGGCTGCATGATCATGCAGAACGCTAATGACGGACATGCCTACGGCAGCTAGCGGTGAACTGCAGCGGTGTTTAACTGTTGTTACCCGGTGGTGTGAATCCATCCGTCCACACGGCTCTCGTCGGAGCGAACCCGGTGAAATCCGTTCCGGTCAAGTACGCGCCGGGTTCATTCGAGACCGTCGCATGGCCTGGCGGTGCGAGAATCCCAGCATGTACTGGACTGCGGGATGGGGCGTCTTGACTGCTGCTGTCGTCAGCATAGTGGGAGTGGGCGGAACGATCACGGGCGTCCTGCTGACGCTCAGCCACTCTCGGAAAGAGCTGGACTCAACCCAAACCCGCTTCAACACCGAGCGAGCAGAGACTAAAGAGCAACTGGCTGACCGCCGTTCTGACGAGGTCAACCGGGATCTACGGGCCCGCTACACCACAGCGTCTGCCCAGCTCGGAGATGATGCACCCGCCGTCAGGCTCGCGGGCGTCTACGGGATGGCCGCTCTGGCCGACGATTGGCATCGCATTAAAGATGACTCTCAACGCCAAGTCTGCATCGATGTTCTCTGCGCCTATCTGCGAATGTACGACCCCACATCCGGGCGCGCAAAAGAAGGGGAGCGCGAGGTACGCCAAACCATCGTTAGTGTAATCAGAAGCCACCTCCAACCGGAGGTCGAATACTCTTGGTCTGATTGCGATTTCGACTTCACCGAGGCTGTACTAGAAGCAGTGAACCTCGACGGGGCTACGTTCGCGAGTAAAGCCATTTTCACCGGGGCAACGTTTCACCTGGGACACCCGATTCCACAAGGCGACATTCGCCGGGGGCACCATGTTCAAAGGTGCAATGTTCGCCGGGGACACCATATTCAAGGGTGCAATGTTCGCCGGGAACACCATATTCAAGGGTGCAACGTTTAGCGGCGAGAAGACCTCGTTCGGCGGCGCGACCTTCAAGGGCGAGAAGACCTCGTTCGGCGGCACGACCTTCAGCGGCGAGAACACCTCGTTCGACGCCACGTTCAGCGGCGAGAGCACCTGGTTCGGCGGCGCGACCTTCATCGGCAAGAACACCTCGTTCGCGGGCGCCACCTTCAGCGGCAAGAACACCTCGTTCGCCGGCGCGAAGTTCAGCTGCGAGAACACCGTGTTCAGATACGCCACCTTCGGCGGCGAGAACACCTCGTTCGACAATGCCACCTTCAGCGGGACGTACACCAATTTCAGCCGCACCACCTTCAGCGGCGAGAACACCTCGTTCGACAATGCCACCTTCAGCGGCGAGAACACCTCGTTCGGCGGCGCAACCTTCAGCGGTGAGAACACCTCGTTCGAGGACGCTACGTTCAACGGCACACTGGTGGACTTCGAGAATTGCCGATGGGATTCAGCACCGAAGTTTGACTGGGATGACACCACACTACCGCCCAATATCCGCCCACAGGACTGGCCACCCACTCCGCAGCAACCGTCGTAAGGTGCCGGACGGCGCCAGTTGTTGTAGAAGCAAGGTCTCGATATGTCGTTCGTCGGGCATCGGCGTGTGCCGGAAACGGACGATTCCTCGACGGACAGACACACGACCAGTCGACGCGAATCCCGCGTCCGGATCCAGTTGATTTCCGGTGCCTCAGCTTCCTTCGCCGCTTGCGTTCGCTGCCTGCTGCGGGAGAAGGAACTCTCGCAGGAGCTTGAGCTGTTCCAGGATCTCGTCGTACGTCACAACCTTCACACTCCGCGAGTTCGCTCGATACAACTCGAACGACTTTTGCTTGGCAGGCTCGTCCGTGGATGGGGTGCGCCCAGCAATCACGAAGCACGAAACCGCGTATGACTCCAGATCCCACTGCCGCGAGTTGTTCTTCATCGTTGGAAAGTTCATCGACAGCTGGTACGCCTGATCTAGCACCTGCGTGATTGCGCCTTCGAGTTCCTTGGAGGGGCCGAACACGCCCGACCGATACTCGGTTGTGCCGAGCAGTGACGTCGTCGGTTTCTTGATCTCCACCAGAGCAACATTGTTGGTCAGCGAGTTCTTGAAGAGGTAGTCGGTAATCTTGCCGCCGCTGCCCGTGAATCCGCCACCGCCGACAGTCGCACCCGACTGAACACTGACCATTGGTGTACCGAATACCTGCTGGAGCGCAAAGGCGTTGTCGTCGAAGAAGTTCTGCCAGAACCCCTCGTTCGCCTGCTTACCCAGAGCGTCCTCATAGGACAGAATGAGCCGATCGAGGTTCACAAGCTCGACGTCACGGTGGAGCTTCAGGAACTTCTCCGGACGTGTCTGTGCAAGCGCAGCCGACTCGGACGCGACCGCGCCGATCAACGCGTCCTGCTCTTGCTCGGTCAGCTCTTCGACGCCATGAGCCGCCTTCGTCAGTACCCGGGACACCGGGTGCCGGCCGAGACTGAATTCCACCGGCTCCAGCTGGATGGTAGAAGCCAAATCGTTGTGAACGAAAGCATCTTTGACACGAGCAGCCGCATCGTGGCCACGACCGTTGATGCGTTGGATCTCCGACCAGAGCGCGTCGAAGCGGTCCAGTCCGAGCCGCAGCGCCTTCCCGTCTACGGCGACATCCGCCCCTCCCATGAACGAAATTTCGTCGCATTTGGTGTGCTTCTCGATCAAGCGCACGAGACGATTGCAGTCCTTTTGCAGCCCCAGTCCATAGGCATAGTCCTTGATGAACCCACGCGGCAACTCCTCGTCGAGTACCGAATAGAAATCGAGATCGTCGACGTCCCTCTCCTCGACGATCAACGTCAAGGTGTGAATCTTCGGGTACTTCGGCAGGAGGTACCCCTCCCTGTCCCGGAGTGTGTTGATCGGGAAGATGCGCAGCTCTGATCTGGCCGGCGAGAAGTTGAGTATCCTCACCCCGTCAGCAGCACTCACGCCCTTCGCTGGTGGATCGACCGGGACGAAGAATCCGTCGACCTCATTGTCACGATGTCGAACCTCAAGTCGGCCGTTGCCATCCTGGTCAAATCCGAATCTCGCCACGAAGTGAGTGTCTCATCCTCAACGTCGGGCGGAGTTCGACTCTCCCCCAGACGACTTGATCCGACCGAGCAGATCGCCGCCCCGATCAGCGATCTGCTAACGGTGACGCATCTACATTGACGAGCACGGACGACGCGTCCGGGATCGGTCAATGTGCAGCGGTGTGTCCTGTCAATCTGCGCTGCATCTCGACATGACGTTGGCCGGCGATGGCTTCGTCGCTCGATCCACGTTGTTCGGGCCGGTAAAGATGCCCATGACGCGATCACCGTCGAAGGTGCGAACGTGGCCATCCAGGTAGCGGATGACCTTCGTGCTGACATTGAGGAAAGCGCGGAAGGTTTGGGCCGCGGCTTCCCTTGTCCGCGGCAGCCTCAAGCCCCGACGAGTTGAGCGTGTCCGTGTAGAGGTAGGTCGCAGAAACGAGCTTGCCCTCGTCACATCGCATCGGCCCATTCCAGGTCCGCCGTAATCCGGCGCCTAACCAGGTCAATGCGACGAGTGCGTCGCGGTCATGTAGCACTCCCGGGTGTAGCCGAGGTCCTTCGCAGTGCCACAGTCCGGACAGAACCGATACACCTCAACCCTCGGAGTATCGGCGCCCACACGGCCGCCGATAGAGCAGCCAGAATTTACGCACGTCTTGAGCCAGAGTCGATCATGTGGAACCCGGCCGACCACCCCGACAGGACACGGACCGATCGGCACGCTCAACACGAGAGACTAAGCTTCGGATCTCGGTCGGTCGAGAACACCGACCCGGCAGCGTCCAGGTCGCCGAGGCGACGGACCAGGCAGGGATCGAACTCACCGACTGCATCGGATGGAACGCCTATCCCTGGTACGAGGACTCGGCAGCATGCCATCCGACCTGCAGGATCCGTACCTGCACTGGTGGGATCCGCCGATCCAGGTGATCGCGGCTTCCGGAATTTCGGTCCGTCTTCGTGTTCGGCCGGGCACCCGAGCGGGCGTGGGACTGTTTTGGGAAGGCATACCCGAGGACTCGGTTGAGCATGCGCTACTTCCCTCACCGCTGCACCGGACCCAAGGGGTATCCAGGGAACCCAGGCGCAGCAGAAGGAATAGCGACGCAAGTTGAACGCGGATATGGCCCGTGCCAAGCGTGGGATCGAGGGACCTCCACGCAGCTGACGATCGAGCCCGGGTTGCACCTCGATTGCGGCAACACTGGCTGATTTGTCGGTCCGGGCTGAGAAGGTATGCGAATGACGCAGATCATTCACCTCTCGATGCGCGTGCCGTGGCGTGACCGGGCCTGGGACGGACACGTGTGCGATCGGCCGCTGGACAACTCGTCGTGCCTGCTGCTGAAGAACATTGGCGACAAGCGGGACGACGCGTACGAGAGCAGAAACGCCGGCTCGTCGATGCAGAATCTGATCGCCGAGCAGCTGCCGTGTCTGAGCGAGCGTGCGACGTTCATGTCTGAGCGGGGCTACTCGATCGTCAAGACACATCCGTACTCGACAAACAAGGTGCTCGCGGGCACGCTGCAGCCGACACCGGTCGTCATGCCGGGGTACGCCTTTGAGGCCGTTCCGTTCCGCTGGCTGAACCGGGAGATGTTCGAGGGCGAACTCGGACCCGACTGGCCGACAGACTATGAGGGTGCCGCCGAGGACCGGATCGGCGATCTGCTCGGCTTCACCCCCCCGTGGATCATGGACGGCGCCAACCAGCAGGCCGTGATCCGGTCGTTCTTCGAGCCGGTAACGCCTGGCGAGTCGCTGGTGTTCGCCTACCTCAAGCACTCGCCATTCCAGGAGGGAAGCACGCGCAAACTTCTTGTTGGCGCCGCCCGGGTCACCGAAGTGCGGACGCCGGGCATGTGGAGAATGCAGGGGTCACCCCCGTTCGAGTCGTCGATGTGGGAAACCGCGGTTGCCCACAGCCTGCGGCAGGAAATGCGGGACGGGATCCTGCTGCCGTACCAGCAACTCGTCCCCCTGCTGGAGAACGGAATCGACGTCGGCGGCGCGTTGGCCTGGGAGCCGGAGGGGCGCGGCATCGAGTTCTCCTACGTCACCGAACACGTCTCCAATGATGCTGCGATCGAGGCGCTGATGAGTCTTGCCACGGCCGCGCGCGAAATCGCCGCGCTGGGCATCGAGATGCCCGCGAGCGCAGTCCAATGGGTGGACGACCAGTTGGGCCGACTGTGGCAGCAGCGCGGCCCGACCCCCGGCCTCGGTTCTGTGCTGGCCCACCTGAACGTGAGGGGCGCGCACGGCGTCAGCCGGCGCGTACTGTCCGAGGTATCCAACACCGAGAGCCCGTGGGAGTACCTCGAGGCCGGCTTTGCGGACCCATCACGGTTCCCCGACGAGCTGCGCTCCGCGATCGGGAAGTCGACCGCGCGCATCTGGAATGCGCAGCCGGATGAGTACCGGGCTGCAATGAGGATGCTCTCGGCGTTCGACGTCACCCCGGCGCAAGTCGAGATGATCATGAGCGGCGACACCGCGGAGCCGCTAACGCTCGAGGAGTTCCTCGACAATCCGTATTACGCCGCGGTGTGCACTTACACCGACCCGCGGCACATCCCGCTCAGCACGATCGACCGCGCGTGCTTCCCGCCCGATCACGTGTTGTGGGCGTCGCCGCTACCCGACTCGGCGACGATGGACGATCACCTCGACGACCGCCGTGTCGGTGCGCTCCTCGTGGACGTGCTCGAACGGGCCGCAGAGAAGGGCAACACGGTTCTCCCACAATCGGAGGTGCTCGCGCGCGTCGCAGAGGTGCCGGTCACGATGCCCTGCCCACTCAATGACCAGATACTTCTGGGTCTGGATCTTAACGCCGCGAGCCTGCCCTCCGAGCTTGATGAATACTGGACACCGATTCTCGGAACCGTTGTCGGAGAAGGGGTTCCCGCGTACAAGCTGTTGCGGTTGGCGGCGGTGGCGGCCGTGATCCGCCAGCAGGTGGACCCAAGGCTTGCCGCGCCGCGGTACGCCAACATGGCGAATGCGCGGGCGGCGATCGACGACGCGATCGACGTTCCGATCGACGACGACCCGGAGGAAGAGGCTGCGCGCAGCGAGAAGGCCGTCGGCCTTGCAGAGCTGTACGCGTCCCCGCTGTCGGTGCTTATAGGCCCGGCGGGCACCGGCAAAACTACGCTACTCAGAGCCCTCGTGTCGCTTCCGGGTGTCGCGGGCAGCGAACCTATCCTGCTGGCGCCGACCGGAAAGGCTCGAGTCCAGCTTCAGCAGAAAGTGGGATTTCCGGCGCGAACTCTGGCCAGTCACCTGAGCCGATCCGGCCGATACGACGGGCACAGTGGCCTGTACCGGGTCGGGGACGATCGATCGGAACGACAACGCGCAGACTTGGTCGTGATCGACGAGGCGTCGATGCTCACCGAGGAGATGCTCGCGGCGACACTGGATTCCTTCTCCAGCATCAAACGTCTCGTACTCGTCGGCGATCCACGGCAGCTCCCGCCGATCGGCGCCGGGCGGCCATTCGTAGACCTTGTGACACACCTGCGCCCCGAAGCATTCGATTCGCCCGTCCGTGTCGGGCCGGGGTACGTCGAACTGCAGGTAACCCGCCGTCAGCGAGATTGCAGTGGGGCGGATCTCGCGCTCGCGAAATGGTTCGGTGGTGGCGAACTCGGGCCAGACGACGACGCGATCTGGGAGCAGCTCGGCAACGACCCTGATCAGAAGTCGGTCCGGTACGTGAGCTGGGCGGGTCTTGGCCCCACAGAGGTGCTCACCGACGTCTTGCGGGAGGAGCTACCGCTCGACGCCCATCCCGACCCGGAGATAGCGTTCGCACTCACCTACGGCGGAACATGGAACGATCCCTACTTGAACTGGGAGCCGGGGCCGAAGGGGGCCGGTGAACGGTCGGAGAACTGGCAGGTACTCACGCCGACCCGGTCCCGGCAGTTCGGTAGCGTCGAGATCAACCGGCACGTCAAGCGCACGTTCCGGACCAGTGACACACAGTTCGCCGCCACGCGGCGGAGCTGGAACATCCCCAAACCGATCGGGCCCGAGCTGATCGTTCGGGGGGACAAGGTTATGCACACCCGGAACAGCAGGATGAAGGCGTGGCCGAAGGGGACCGGCCTCGACTACGTCGCGAACGGTGAGATCGGTGTCGTGGTCGGACGACTCAGCAAGAAGAAGAACGTCCCGGCGAAGGTCGAGTACTCGTCGCAGGTGGGTTGGACGTACAGCTACTGGTCGTCCTCCGCGGAGGACCCGTCGCTTGAGCTCGCATGGGCGGTAACCGTGCACAAGTCGCAAGGGTCGGAGTTCGGCATGACGTTCGTGGTGATTCCGTCACGGGTAACTGTGTCCCGCGAACTGCTGTACACGGCCCTGACACGTCACGTCGATCGGGTGGTCATCCTGCACGAGGGAACGTTGACGGAGTTACGTGACCTGGCCCGGCCGTCGGCCTCGGAGACAGCCGCCCGGCTCACCGACCTATTCCGCCCGCCGACACCGGCTGAGATCACCGTGGCCGGAACCGCGCACCGTGTGGACGCGAACCTCGTTCATGTCACCGGAACTGGCGTCCTCGTGCGGAGCAAGAATGAGGTGATAATCGCTGACATCCTGCACACGGTGGCACCGGGAAGGTGGAAGTACGAGGAGATCCTGACCGGTGCGGACGGGACAGTGCGTTCCCCCGACTTCACGGTCGAGACGATGCTCGGCGGCACCGTGGTCTGGGAGCATCTCGGCATGCTCGACGACCCGCAGTACGCCGCGAAGTGGGCTGCGAAGAAGGATTGGTACGCCCGCAACGGGATCCTTCCGTGGGACAAGGGCGGCGGGCCGAGCGGAGCCCTAGTGTGGACTGACGATCGAGCAGGGGTGAACGTGCCGGAGTGGCGAGCGCTGGCGGAGCGGGTGCTCGCGGGCGAGACCAGCGCGGCGAGACCAGCGCCGACGAAGAAGGCGCCGCCTCGCAGGCGCGCTCGCTGAGTACGCCCGACCGGTGGATAAGCGAACGGGTGGTGAACGGGCAACCCTCACGGCCAATTCTCCGATAGCCCCTGCGCCTACCTTGACACGCTGTCAATTGGATTCGACGGACCCGCGCGGTCAATGGCATTCTGTCGCAGGGTGAGAAGCTCCTGGGCACGTGCTCGAACGACTGGCGCACAGGCGGTGATCGGGTCAGGTTGTTGGCTAGGTGGGGAGGGAGGTGGGTGAGAACTGCGAAGTTAACCAGCTGCAATCGCGGCTAGTGATCTTTGAGTTCTGCGAACGCGCCTTCCTCGACAAGTAGTCGGAACTGAGAGGCAGAAGCGGTAGCCGCGAGCTCGTGTAAGTCATCATTCTTCGACGAGTCCGCGAAATCGCAGATTCCTTTGATTACCGTTACCTTCGCGCCGCGACGCTCGGCCGCTGCCGCAACTCCGAACGATTCCATGTCTATGGCTGCTATCTTCCGATGATGGTTCAGCAATTCGTCACGATAATCTCCTCCTGCAACTACCTTTTCGCCACAAGCCATTACAACGTCGGTATGCAGTTGCACATGTGAAGCCTGGCGACTGTTCAATCCGCCGAGGAACGGGACGACAGAGGCTCGGCGCCTGACAGGCTCATATGTGGGCTTCCACGTTGGCGCACCCGCATTCGTGAGGTCAGTTACCTTCTGGCCCTCGTAGTAGACGACCTGGGCGGGCATGACCACATCCCCTAGTTTCACCCGTTCAGGAATACCGGCCGCGATCCCGAGTAGAACAGCGTGAGGCGCTTTTGTCCGGCGCAGGCCGTCGAGCGTGCTCATTGCGGCACTGACGGACCCCATACTGTTGACGAGTTCGAGTTCGATGAGCCACGGATTTCCATCTCGGTCGTCCAGCTCCACCCGTGCTCTGTCGCCGAATTGGTCGGCGCGCAGCGCCGCTACGGCAGCCCGGAACTCCTCGGGAAGAGCCGTGACAGCCAATATGTCCGCACGGCCGGCCGGCGGAACTGTACCCAAGTCATACATGTCCGCCGCCGTTGCACTGGGAATCCGTTCAGCGAGAACGGGTTGAAACCGATGCGGCTCGGCTTCGTCCTGCCAAGCGCCGCCTAAGAAGATGGGGATCGCTTCGAGCATCTCCAGCAATGAGTTCCGGTCGGTGTTTCTGATTGTGGACTCGTTGACGATGCTCTGCACGGAGCTATCGGAACCGTGGAAGATATCGAGATAGGGTTCGGTTTCCCAGATATCTTCGGCATTGGCTCGCGTTATCCGTCCGTCATGGAATACGAGGAGGTCGATATCGGATCGGGTGCTTCCCGTTCGAAACCTACGAGATCCAAACAGGTACACGTCAAAATGGATGCCTTTCAGGATCTCGCCGAGTTCGATCATTACGGCGGCGAGGTCTACCGATCTGACGCCCGGCCCCTTGGCACCTCTGCGGAGTGACATGCCCGGAAGCATACGTGCGCCTGCGCGCAACCCCGAGTGAGGATATGCCCCCGGGCTTCTCGCCGTTCGTATGCTGGCGACGTCTCCGGCGCTCCCTGCAACGTCGCGATCGCAAGCGATTCACGAGTTGGCCCCGACGTAGTCGCCGGGGCTGGGCAGTGTGATGCCGGTCTTGTGGGGGTAGCCATTGCGGTATAGCCGGGCGTTGACTTTCGGCCCACACCCATTGTGCCGCTGCTGGTCTACGGGCGACCCTCAACGATCAGCGCCGGCTGCGTCCGGGTAAGCAGGGCCTGCGGTCAGCGGGTGAAGATCCCTCGTGAGGCGTAGGACGATTTCACGAGGAGCGGAACAGCCCCGGTCGCGGTGAACTGCGCTGGCAGCAGCAGACGTTGGCGGCCAGAGTCGAACGCCCGCAGGGTGCCCACGCCGATGCGCTGCCGGACCCGGGCTGGTGTGACGCCGAGGCGGGTTGCGGCGTCGGCGACAGACAGAGACGTCGCGACCAGGGTCACCATGCGGATGTCGCGGTCTAGGCGCACGGCTGCTGCCGCGCGGGATCGGCACTGAGCCCGGCCTCGGCGACCATCTGGCGTCGTGCTCGGGTAGCGCGGGGATGGCCGCGTGCGGTGTGTGCCGTCCCTGCAGGATCCGCACGAGTTCGTCGCGGCCGATTTCGGTGCCTGCCACGTCCCGCAGCGCGTCCTTGAAGTCGAGGTCTCCCCGCAAGTAGCGGGTTTCCACAGCTTCAGCATCGTTCACGACGACCATCTGCCGTCTCGTTGACCTTCGCCTTGTGCCACAAACCTCCGACACGGTCGCCGAAGTCAAGGCAGGCGGGGGGAGTCCTGACTGGTGTGTGACCGAAGCGCAGCAGGAATTCACAGGGCCCCCGGTGGCGCCACCGGTCCCGAACCCCGGACGGGAGCATCTCTGTCGTAATCCAGCGCCTTTGGAGCCGGCCGACCCGCCAAACCGGGCGCATCGCCCGGTCCCGGTAACCGCCGATATGACATTCAGCCTGGTCGTGGATGTTGCCACCCTTGGGTGAGCGTCCGGCAGAAGCGCACCGCCGCGCGAGGTCGAGCGCGGGTCAGGAATACAGACCCGGGCCGAATTGGTCAGGGTCGAAGAGTTTCTGAGAACCGCTGCTGCAACCGAGGAAGCGCGGCCACTGACGGCGCGTGAGCATGAGCTGGTTTCGAAGGCCCGCCGGCTACGACGCTTGCCATACACGCGGATCGGCCCCAAGGCCCAGCCTGCCAAACGCTCCGTGCGCGCTGGCCGGCCAGCGCCTAGCGGAGGCGGGCGCTCGGTCGAATCGGGCGGCTGCCGGGGCAGGGGCGAGGCGCCTAGGAACCGAACCGAACGAGTCGGCGTTCGGGCGGCGAAAGCGGGGATTACAACATCTCTTTGGCCCGAGAGTGGTTCACACCGCATTGATCATCCTTCGACCACCGGTGAGATGACCCGCGCCTCCTCTCGACACTGCCAGGATTTTGTCGGGTGGGGCAGCCGGCACCTGCTGGGTGCGCCGCGTGGGGAGTTGCCTGTGGTGTGGCGGCCGCCACCGACGCCAGCATGTAAGTTGGGTACCCGTCCCAGGTCAGTCGCTCGGAGCCAACGGCAGACCGATCATCTCCTCGAGCTCGGCTCGTCGTCGCGGCTCCAACCTGTTCCAAAGGTCTCGATTCAAGTACCAGTAGAGCCCGTCGGCATGGACGCCGGCATGCTCGCCCCAGTGTCCGTCCGCGAGTTGGTCTTTGAACGTGGTCTCGTCTTCGCCACTGATGAAACGCATCAGTGGGACGTCGACGCGATGGGGCACGACCGTGAAGTTCGTGAACGTCACAGCGTCGGGATCGATGTACCACTCAGCGTGGCGGCGGCGGATTGCGTCGAGGGCTTCTTCGAGGGATGACCCGGATCCGAAGTCCTGTAGAAGCGAGTGAGCCGCAGTTGATCCCCGCAGGTCGCGTATTGCGTCGAGCGGTGCCACGACCTCCACCACCGCTGGCGGGTCCATCAGACGGTGCGCGAGCACCCACAGGTGCCCCTCGTAGGACTGGTTCCAGTCGAAGCCGACGTGTGGATGCCGGATCCGGTAAACCGCCCACAACGCCTCCCACGTCGCTTCGGGTGCCCGATCAACCCAGCTCCCTGCACGATCCGCGTCACCGACGACATAGACCCTGTTCGGTCGGGGATCGAGAATCGCGAACCGGTGGTGCTTCTCCAGGTCGGCGATCACCTCATCGGCCTGGAGCCCGTGATCCTCCGCGACAGCTCGCACCTGCTCCGTCACCGGGCACTGAGTAGCGGCTCCGCGAGACATCGAGACATCGAAACACGCACTACAGCACAGCGAGCTGCCGATCCACGATCGGGCGCCGAAGGGGCTCCTATGTCAACCGAGCACTGCGTATTGCATCTGACGAACCAGCAACACCGAGCGCGCACGAACGGGGCTCGCCACCCCCTGCAGCCCAACATGCCGTCATGCGGTGACGAGCTGCATGAGTTCGGTGTAGTCGGTGACGACGTCGTAGACGACGCCCTCGCCGTTCTTCTCGTTGAGGGATGCGAAGAACTTGCGGGCGCATTCGATCTTCGCCTGTTCGACCCCCTTCAGTTGCATTGTCGAGAGAGAGCCCTTCGTCTCGGCGACGAAGTAGACGTGCTTGACACTGCCCTCGGTGAACGCGATGGCCCAGTCGGGGTTGTAGTCGCCGACTGGGGTCGGGATGAAGAAGCCCCGCGGCAGCTTCGCGTAGACCGCAACCTCATTGCTGCTGTCGATCTCGTTCACGAAGTCGCGTTCGACCTTGGAGTCGGTGACGACGTAGTCGTAGATGTGCTTCTTCAGCTTGCCGCCGGCTTGGGCGAAGTCTTGCTTGGTCTGGTTCTCCGTGAAGATCGCCGAGTCAAACCTGTCTTCCAGCGCGTCGTAGGTCAGGTGCTCGACGATCACGGTCGCCTTCTGCTCGTTGATGAGCCGGGCGGCCTCGGTGATGAACTGCTCCGGATTGAGTCGGAACTTCGCGAACGTCGCCGGCGTGACCCCGCCCAGAATGGCAGCCGCGGTACGCCGGGTGAGCTGTGTCTTCTCGGTGATCTCGCCGAGTAGGTCGTACTTCACCTGCGACCCGGCGGTGACCGACTCGGTATGGGTCTGCGTGCTCGACACATCGAATCCGGCTGCGTTGGTGAGGTCATCAGCTTCGAGGGAGTCCCTCTGCTGGCCGGCCTGGACGACGTACTGCATCGCGGACACGTTGAGGTTCTTGTCGAGCGCCTGAATGCACTTGCGGATCAACTCATTCGAGTCGAACTCGACCTGGTAGACGGCCTTGTGGTTGATCCGACGCCAGAGCGCCTGAAACTCCTTCTTCGCGAAATTCGTCTCGTTGAACGGAATCTTCTTGGGCTTGCGGTCATCGGTCGGTACGGGCAAATCGAGGTAGAGCGCGTCCACGAGCGGCCAAACGGAGTCGATGACCGGTCGTAGAACCTCGGACGCGGGTTCGGCGAGCGTGCCGGCCTCTCGCGCCTCCATGTACGTCTCGGAGATCGTGTCGTCGTCGTTGAGGTAGTCGTTCTTGATGAGGTACTTGTACAGCGCCTGCGCGAGCGCCTCCTCGACGACGGATTCGCCGCTGGGCGTCTGGATTGTCTTGCCGGTGAAGAACTTGACGCTCGCCTTGCGCGGCCGTGCAGCCAGGGACTTCGAGATCTCCTGCTGGAGCCCGGTGACGAAGTCGGTGTAGGACTCATCGGTGACGACCGTCAGCTCGTTGATGTCGTGCACGGTGACCGGGTTGTCCATGCGCTCGCCGTGCTGGTCGACAGCCAGCCGCAGGCCGCGCCCGATCTCCTGGCGGCGCGAGACCGTGTTGTCGCTCTTCTTGAGCATGCCCATCACGAACACGTTGGGGTTGTCCCAGCCCTCGCGGAGCGCGGAGTGGGAGAAGATGAACCGCACCGGCTCCGCGAACGAGAGCAGACGCTCCTTGTTCTTGAGGATCAGGTCGTAGGCGTCGGTGTCGGTGGACTGTCCCTTGTCGTCGCCCCGACCGCTGACTTTGCCGTCGACCTGCCGTGTGGACTTCTTGTCGATGGAGAAGTATCCCTCGTGTACTGTGCGGACCTCGTCGCGGAGCAGGTATTCCTGGTGCGCAGCGGTTGAATCGTCGAGTGCGAGCTCACCGAGGACCTCGTCGCGGATCGTCCGGTACTCCTCTTCGAAGAGGCGGGCGTAGTCGCCGAGGGTGTCCTCACGGTCGTAGTCGCGGTACTTCGCGACCTCGTCGATGAAAAACAAGGAGAGCACCTTGATCCCCCGACTGAACAGCTCCCGCTCCTTGTCGAGGTGAGCGCGAACGACTTCGCGAATCTGGATGCGGCGCTTGGTCTCCTCGGTCACGTCACGGTCGGCGAGCTGGCCGGCAACGACAACGTCGCCGTTGCTGAGTTCGATGACATCGCGGGTGGCGTCGATGTCGGTGATGAACAGCCCCTTATAGGCCTCGATGCCGTTGGAGATGTCGTGCAGGTTGGTGCCGACGTCGAGGCGTTTGACCTGGCGTTTAATGTCGGCCTTGGTCTGGACTTCGATCTCGATCCGGGCACGGGGCTTGGCGCCCTTGGCGATCTCGATGGCGTCGAGGTAGAGGTATGCGGTGGAGCCAGCGAGCCCCTTGACCGTGATGCCTCGGACGGCGATCTTCTTGACCAGCTTCTGATTGTAGGCGTCGAGTGCGTCGAGGCGGTGGACCTTGGTGTGCTCGACCTTGTGGGTGGCCGAGTAGCGCAGCATCATTAGCGCGTTGAACTCGGCCAGTGACGTGAGCGACTTGTCCGCGCCGATCTTCTGCGGCTCGTCGATGATCACGACCGGGCGGTTGGCCTTGATGACGTCGATGGGGCGGCGGGACTGGAAGTCGTCGAGCACGTCGTAGATTCGCCGGTTGTCCTTGCCGGACGAGTTGAACGCCTGGATGTTGATGATCATCACTTGCACACCGGCGTCGGAGCTGAACCGCTCCAACTCGTGGAGCTGTGACGAGTTGTAGATGAACGAGCGCGGCTTGGTGCCGTAGAGCTGCTGGAAGTGCTCGGCCGTCACCGCGAATGACTTGTGCACGCCCTCGCGGATCGCAACCGACGGTACGACGATGATGAACTTCGACCAGCCGTACCGCTTGTGCAACTCCATAATCGTCTTGATGTAAACGTACGTCTTGCCCGTGCCGGTCTCCATCTCGACATCAAGGTTCGGGGCCTCAGGCGCCGCCTTGCTGTCGGCCAATTTGGTTGACTGTGGGAGGTTACGGGACCGCTGGACCTTGTGGATGTTCTCCAGCAGTTGCGCACCGGTGAGCGCGATCTCGGCGTTCCGCAGGCCGGAGTCCGGGGCCTTGTCCGCTTCGAACAGTCTCGGGTTGACGACCGGCTTCGCCTTGCCAGGGTCGATTCGGTACGCGACACCGTCGTGCTTGGGCTGGCCGGCGAATACCTCGACGACCGAGTCGACGGCATCGGTTTGGTACTGCTGGACCTTGAACTGAAGTTTCATCGGGTCAGATCGCCTTCACATCCGTCGCGGGCGACACTTCACGGAAGATCTGCTCGGCGTTAATCCGGGCGTCGTCCGATGCGAAGCTGGAATCACGGAAGACTGCGCGCAGTGGCTCACGCTTGGCGATGGCGCGCACAAGCTCGGGGCTCACCGCAGCGTCAAAGCAGGCGATCAGTGCATCGTCTTCAACGACAAGGACCTCATGACCGTCGATCTGCTCAACGCGGATGGGCATCGTAAGGTCGAGGCCCCAGTCGAGCATCACCTGGAACAGCAGGTCCTCTCCCGAACGGCCCGGCTTCACACTGCCTTCCAACTCAGCGAGAGCAAGCTGATCAGTCTCGTCAGGTGCGCGCAACACATCAGCTGTGTTGGTCGTGTCAACGTTCAGGGCGCGGAAGCCCAGGTCCGTCGCACCGCTGAGTTGCTCGCTGCTTTCCGATGCAAAACGCGATGCGACGCGCCGAATACGGTCTCGCGCGATGTCAGCGATCGTTTCGTAACCGGCCGCCGCCGCTGGACTCTTCATCGGAACCATTTCGTCGAGCTGCACCATAATGAAACGTCGCGAGCTGCCACTTTTCGCGTTCAGGTCGAGGATGGCGTGCGCTGTCGAGGCAGACCCAGCGAAGAAGTCCAGAACGATGTCGTTCGGTCCGGTGAGGTATTCAATAAGTCGACGGAGGTCCTTCCAATACTTCGGATTGTCAAAGACACGAGCACCCATTAGGTCGTTAAAGTCCACTGTCGCCGTCTGCGCATAACTGTAGTGAACTGAACCCATGACAAGGCCTGAAGACTCAAAGAGGTATCGCACCACTCTTGGCATCGTGCTCTCATCTGCCCCAAAGACGATACGACCACTTGCAACTTCCTCGCCGAACCGCTCCTTTGTGGGAAAACGCCAGCCGCTCGTTGGCTGCTTGCAAGGAAGGTGCGTTTCGGGGTGGATCACCTCGTAGCGCGGCCCCCCACCACCCGGCCAGGAGATATCGCCGTCGTCCCTGTAGGGGCCGCGAGGACCCGCCTTGCTGTATCGCCCCAGTTTCCGACGCTCATCGCTGGCGGGAAAGTCGGATGTGTACTTACGCCATGCTTGCTGTACTGTCTCCCAGTCTCCCTCAAAACTCCGGCAGAGACCCTCGTAGAAGACTCGCGCTTCGGCAATTCCCGACTGTGGCTCCTTAAGGCGAATCCCTAGTTCGTCAAGATTAGCTTTGTTACGTGCATATATGAGCATATATTCATGGCCGACTGAAACATACTTTGCGTCGTTCTTACGATTTCGATCCCACACAAGTACCGCAATCTCATTTGCTGAGCCCATCACCTCATCGAGTACGGCATGCAAACTCCCAAACTCCGCGTCATCGATGCTGACAATTAAAAATCCATCGTCGGCAAGCAGGTTCCGAGCAAGCTTGAGCCGGGGATAAATCATGCTTAGCCAGTTGGAGTGGAATCTTCCATTCGATTCCGGATTCGAAATCAGTCGTGCACCATCGGCGTCACTTTGCTCTGACCTGAACAGATACTCTTCGGTGGTCTCCGCGAAGTCGTCGTTGTAGACGAAGTCATTGCCGGTGTTGTACGGAGGGTCGATGTAGATCAGCTTGACCTTGCCGAGGTATGACTCCTGGAGCAGCTTCAGCGCTTCGAGGTTGTCCCCTTCGATGAACAGGTTCTTGGTGGTGTCGAAGTCGACCGACTTCTCTCGCACGGGTCGAAGGGTCTTCGCGATCGGGGCGTTGGCTGCGAACGCGGCAGCACGCTTGCCGGGCCAGTCCAGCTGAAAGCGTTCCTGCGGTCCCTCAACCACGTGATCGGAAAGCTCTTGCCGCAGAAGGTCGAAGTCGATGGCCTTCTTCGGGTTGCCGTCGACGTCGAGCGTCTCGGTGACGACGTTCGGGAACAGCTTGGCGAGCTTGTCAATGTTGGCGTCGGTCAGGTTGGGCGACGTCATGCGAAGTTTCTCCACGGTTACTCTCTGCCTATCTTTCAACCAGCACAGTTAGTTCGGCTTGCCTTGTCTTCAGTGCACGCCTCAGCTCGATCTTGCGGTTGAGTTGAGGCTCGGTGCGGAGTTTGCGCTCCAGAGAGGCGATCTCGCGTTCGAGCTTGCGCACCTTCTCCAGTCTTGCTGCGACCTCTGACATGCCCTCACCCGGCCGCGTCGCCACCGGCGTCAGGGGATCCAGGAGGGCGAAGTAGAGGGCGGGCAGTGTAATCGAGGTCGGGAGCGGCTGCCGCTCAATCTCGGCCGACTGCCAGGCTGTGCTGTAGTAGGCGCTGAGCTTCGGCGCACCGGAGCTCAATAGTTTGTGCGCGGCCACCATTCGAATGGTCCGCGTCTGCCCCTCGCAGCTGCCGATCTCGAAGATTATGGGGAACGGGATTGCCCTGTCGATCGCGGTCAACACCGGTTCGGAGACATCATTGCCCTTCGCGTCGATCTCGAAGACCTGGATCTCGGGGACCGCAGTGCTGCCTGCCAGGTTGATCGTGCTCTCGGCGAGCTTGTACGCCCAGGTGATGCGTTGTACCTCGGTGATGAACTTCTCGCGTACCGCTGTGGAGACGGTGCCGTGGGAGTAGAACTTCTCCTTCGGTACTCGCCTGCCGAACTGCGCAGCGGTGGGCCAGCGGTATAGCGGGTTCACGCCGGGGTCACCCATCGGCCGGTGCCTCGTCGTTGGAGTCGACGACGGCGATGAAGGCGACTAGTTCGAAGTCGTCGAGGCCTGCGATGGTCTGGGTGAGCGCGGTGGTGCGGCCGCCGGTGAACAGGCTGTCGATGTCGCGTTCCTCTGTGACGTCGATCATCGAGTGGATCGCATCGGTGAGCAGCGCGGAGTACCTGCCCATGTCCGCACCCTCGCCGGTTGCGGCGTTGAAGGTACGGACGACGTCGGCGACGGGCTGGTCGTAGGGGCGGCATCCCGCGCGGATGAGGTCGAGCAGGTGCTTGGCCTCGGTGTGGTCGGCGATGACGTTGCCGTCCTCGTCGAGGTAGACGAGGTAGTGCGGGTGGAGTCGGTTGCCCCGGTTGATGTTCTCGTCGGCGTTCACGTTGCGAAGCGCGAAGATCACGCCTGGCTTCAACCCCTTGGCGGGGTCCGCCGGCACGACGGCGTGCAGGCCCTTCGGTGCAGCGGCAAGGTCGCCGTACTCCTTGAGGTAGCCGAGAAGGTCCATGCGGAAATCGTTGAGGCCGAGGTCGGTGATGGACACTCCGGTGCGGACGTCTTCGAGTTCGATGACCTCATCCTGCAGCTTACGGAGCTGTTCCTTGCGGAACGCCGAGTCACCGTCCTCGAGGGTGAGGACGTTGTCATCGGCGGTGCCGGCCAGGTCGGCGATGACCATCCGATTCTCGACGCGCTCCTTGAGGTTGATGTACTCGTCGAGCGAGATGTCTGGCCAGAAATTCACCAGCTGAATCAGGGTGTTGGTCGAGCCGATGCGGTCGATGCGGCCGAAGCGCTGGACAATCCGGACCGGGTTCCAGTGAATGTCGTAGTTGATCAGGTAGTCGCAGTCCTGGAGGTTCTGGCCCTCGCTGATGACGTCAGTGCCTATGAGTACGTCGACCTCGCGTGTCTCCTTCGGCATGGTGAGGTGGCGCTGCTTCGACCGGGGCGAGAACATCGACATGACCTGCTGGAAGTCGAACCCGATGCCGAGTGTCGTCTTCGCGCCGTGGCCGCCACCGGTGATGAGGGCTGTCTCCAGCCCCGCCTCGGTTAGAGCGGGCGCGAGCTCGCGGTAGAGGTAGTTCGCGGTGTCGGCGAACGCGGAGAACACCAGGACTTTGCGGTTGCCCGGGTTGATCGGGTGGGCGGCCTTGCCCTCGACGAGCCGCTTGAGCGTTTGGAGTTTGAGGTCACGCTCCGGGGTGACCTTGCACATCTCGTCAACCAGCTTGCGGAGGGTTTCGCGGTCGTTCCACAGATCCCAGCGCCAGGACTCGATGTCGATATCGTCGAGGTCGATCTTGATCTTTTTCCCGATGGACAGCGCCTCGAGGTTCGCGTCGTCTTCGTCGTCCACATCGAGGTCGAGGTCCGAAAGGTCGGTGCCGAGATCGGCGGTGGAGCTGCTGTGGGTGTCGAGGAGACTCAGGGTCCGGTCAACGGTGAGTTCGATCTTGTTCAGGGTCAGGCGGAAGGCGTCGACCGAGCTCTCCAACCGCTTGAGGAGGTTGACGGTCATGAGCTTCTTGAGGCCTTGTTCGCGCCCACTCTGGCCGAGGTTCGATCGTGCGTTGCCGGCGGTGACGTTGTACAGGTCTTCGTACTTGCCGATGCGGCTCGGGAAGACGTATGTCAGCGGCGTGTAGACGGCGAGTGTGAGTGCCTGGAGTTGCTCAAAAATGTCGTTGAATCCGGGCACGTCGCGCAGGTCAGTGAGGGGCTCGCGGATCGATCTCGGTGGGAGCCGCTCGGGGAACGCGCCGACTTCCGTTGTGTCGTAGAACGCCTGAATGTGTTTGCGCGACCGGGCAATCGTGACGGCGTCGAGCAGCTCGAAGAAGTCGAAGTCGAGCATCTGCAGGATGCGATCGGTCGTGCGGTCCTCCGGGTCGAGCTTGGACCACTCGTTGAACACTGTCTGCGCATCCTTGAAGACCTTCTCGACCGTGGTCGAGGTGTTCAGGTGCCGGGAGAGGTTCTCCGACTCACCCTCGTATGCAAGCTGGAGTTGGTTCTTCAGATCGTTGAACCGGTTGTTGACCGGGGTGGCCGAGAGCATCAGCACCTTGGTCTTCACGCCCTCACTGATTACCTGGCGCATGAGTCGCTGATAGCGGGACTCCTTCTCCTCGGCGTAGTCGGCGTTGCGGAAGTTGTGCGACTCGTCGATCACGACGAGGTCGTAGTTACCCCAGTTGACCCGGTCCAGCCTGAGCCCCAACGACTCTCCGCGGGTGCGGGACAGGTCGGTGTGGGCGAGGACGTCGTAGTTGAAGCGGTCGCCGGCGAAAATGTTGGTGGTCAGGTTCGCGTTGTAGTTCGTCCAGTTCTCGGCGAGCTTCTTCGGGCACAGCACGAGCGCCGACTTGTTGCGCAGCTCGTAGTACTTGATGACCGCCAATGCGGTGAACGTCTTCCCGAGCCCGACGCTGTCGGCAAGGATGCAGCCGTTGTAGGTCTCCAGCTTGTTGATGATCCCGGTCGCCGCATCGCGTTGGAAATTATAGAGGCTGTGCCAGACCTTCGTGTCCTGGTAGCCGGTCCGGTCGTTGGGCAGTACATCCTCGTTGATGTCGTCGAGGAACTCGGCGAACAGATTGTACAGGATCAAGAAGTAGATTCGGGCCGGAGAGTTCTCCGCGTACACGCTGGCGATGTGTTCGTAGACCGCGTCGGTGACGTCATCGAGCTGATCCGGGTTGTTCCAGATCTGGTCAAACAGCTGGACGTACTGCGCGGTCGCCGGCGCCTGGTCAAACCTATTCACGAGGTTCGAGACAGCATTGCCCCGCTCGTAGCCGAGATCTGCGGTAGTGAAGCCCTGAAGGGGCATGTAGGCGGCCGTGTCATCCACCACCGCGAACTGCTGCATCGGGTTGCCGGTGGCGTTCGACCGGAACGTCACCTTCCGGCGCACCCAGTCGGCACACTCCTTGGCAATCGCACGCTGGGTGAGCTTGTTGCGCAGCCTGATCTCAAACTCCGAGCCGTACAAACTCGACTCGGCGTTCTCAGGCGGGATGAAGTACTCTCGACGCTCCTTCCGGAGCTTGTCTGTCACTTTGTCGGTCACGAACGACGGGGAGGTGAAGATGAACTCCAGTTCGGAGACCAGCTCGAGCTCTTTGCGCAGCGCCTCGAACGCGAAGATTGAGAAGGTGGATGCCGCGATGCGCACCTTCGAAGCAGGCGTTATCTCGGCCTTGAGGTCGTCTCCGAGCAGGTCGTTGACGTTGTCGATGAGCATGCTTAGTTCCCTGCCGTGTCTCGGGCAGAGTCCGCTCCGCCGCCTCGCACCCAGTCGTCGACGTCGCTGGTCTGGAACTTCCACAGGCGGCCGACCTTGTGGGCGGGCATGCCCTTCTCTGCGATCCAGGTGTAAACGGTGTCCTTGGTGACCCCGAGGTGGGTAGCGATGTCGTCAGCGGACAACCATGGTTCAGGCACAGGCGTCCTCCGGTTCGTCGACTCGGGGTGCGCCGAGCTGCCCGATGTTACGACAGACGGATCCGGTTTAGTCGGACTTAGCCCCGTTAAGCCGGAAACCACCGCGTTTGAACACGACGAAGCCGAAGTAGGCGGCCTCGGTCACACCGGAGCTGGTCGGCAGGGGTTCGCGAACGTCGACATAGCCGTCAGCACTCGCGGCGCTGGCGTCGGACGCTTGCCCACACTGATCCCACGGATCGGATCGGAGCCCGGGTTGAGCCACCCGAAATACGATGTCGCACACTCTTTCGAGGTCGTAGCCTCGTTCGTCGCAGTTCGTAGAACTGCACATATTGCTTGGAATAGGGACGGTGCACACCCGAGCTCCCAGACGGTGACCATTCACCAACCCAGTGGCCTCGCGACCGACGCACGTTTGGTTGCTCGCAGTACACCAAGTAGTCACTGCGCCGGAGACCCTCGCCGCGAGATATCGTGGGCGAGCAATCCGCCGATGCAGGACAGAGGAACCATGAGCGACCACGACACCACCGACGACCAGCCGCTGCGGATCGACGGCGCACTCGCCGTGGTCACCGAGCAGCACGACCAGCTGCACGCCCTGTGCGTGCGCACCCTGGCCGAGCTGCTGGGTTCCGAACCGGACACCGACGAGGACGGCGACATCGCGGTCCCCGTGCACGGCTTCGCGGTGTACGTGACCGTCGCAGACGACGGACCGCAGCTGCACGTGTGGTCCTCGATCGTCACCGGCATCACCGACCGCACGCAGGCCACCACGCAGCTGGTCGCACTGTCGGAGGAGTGGCCGCGGCTGCGCTTCTCGCTCAGCGAGGAGCACCTGCTGGTCTCGACGCTCGTCGACGCGGATCCGTTCGCGCCGCAGCACCTGATCAACCTGATCGACGAGATCCACGACCTCACCCACGACCTCGACGACGACTTCGCCTCCCAGTTCGGCGGCACCCTCGACTGCGACGCCGACGATGACAGCTACGCCGGCGACTGCGATGGCGGGGGCTGCGGCGGCGACTGCGCCTGCGGCGACGCCGGCGAGCACGTCGAGGGCGACCTCGGCGTCACCCCGGCCACCAACTAGCCGAACCCGACGGGAGCAGGCGTTCGGCGACACCGCCGCACGTCTGCTCCGTCGCGTCCTGGGCCAGAATGTCGGTCCCTCGCGTTACCCTGCTTGCCGACGGTCGGGACTGCGGCCGGGCACGCTGCAGATGGGACCACACCGTTGCCGGACCTCGAAAAGTTCGACCAGGCCGTCGAACTGGCGTGGCGCGAGTTCCGCGGCACCCTCGCCGACCACATCGGCACGATGCGCGGCGAGGACATCCTGGTAGTCGAGCTCGCGGAGGAACCGGGCGTCGGCGGCTACCTCCCCTGCGTGCAGTTCCTGGCCTGGGCCGAGGACCTGGTGCGCTGCGAGGTGCCCTCCAACGCGTTCCTCGACCCCCGCTTCGCCCTGTCCCCCGCCGACGAGGCGCTGCTGATCGAGCTGGGCTGGCAGCACCCCACCTGCGCGCCCGACGCCGACCCCGGGGACGGCTCGCCCGCCCACTTCCTCGACCGCACCGTCCGCTGGTCCGACCAGCTCGCGTCGATGGCCGTCGCGGCGTTCCGCGACGTGTGGAGCGTGCCGCACCCGAGCTTCCTGAGGGCCGAGGCCATCGGCAGCCGTGGCGCCAATCTCGCTGGGCCCACCGTGCGGGACTGGCTCGCCTCGGACGTCGACCCGATGCTGGCCGTCGCCCCGCGCGACCCGGACCACCTGCGCGATCTCGTCGAGGCCGCCCTCACCGACCTGCTCGGTGATCAGCCGCAGGTCGACAGCGACGGCGACTTCGTCCTGACCCTCGAGGGCCACGCGGTGTTCGTGATCCCGCACGCCACCGAACCCGTGGTCCGGCTGTGGGTGCCGCTGCTCTACCGGATCGGGGGCCGCACCCGTGCCGCCGAGACGGTCGCCGACCTCACCGCACGCTGGTCGCACCTGCGCTTCGTCCTCCGCGAGGATCGCCTGAACGCGGTGATCGAGGTGCCCGGATTCCCCTTCGTGCCACGACATCTGACCGATCTGCTCGATCGGATCACCGCCTTCCTCGCGACCGTGGACCGAGCGTTCGCCGCCCGCTTCGACGCCGTCGGCTACCGCACCACCCCCTCGCCCGCCGCGGACCACGAATGCGTCCCGGACGTGCCGCCGTCGCTGATGGCGGTGATGCAGCTGGTGCTCTTCGGGGAGGGCGACCTCGACGCCGAGACGGCCGCCGACGTCTGCGAACGCGACCGCACCACCATCCTCGAGTACATGCGGATCAGCGCCGAACGCGCGGCGGAGTGGCGTGGCTCGCTGGAAAAGGCTCGCGCCGAGGCGGACCCGGACGAGATCGCCCTGTGCGAAGGTGAGACCACGGCCTGGTCCGACACGCTCGCCGCGCTGAGCGGCGCGCTGCGGGTCGTCAGCTTCTCCCGGCCCGGGCTGCTGGCCCCCGAGCCCGCGGAGCCCCCGCTGCAGTTGGAACTGTTCGACGAACCGCACGAGCTCACGCTGTTCGACGACCCCCGCTGAGCTATCCCCGCCGCAACCCACTCGCCCGCAACACCCACCGCCGCACCCCGGCCCGCACCGACGACTCGTCCCCGACGATCCGCACGTGCCCGGGTGATGGTGGTGTACAACAGCTCCCGGGGCAGCGTGTCGAGTACGAGCCACCCGCCGCGGCCACGTCTCTAGCCCACCATCTGGAAACGTCCCCGTCGCCGGGCGGTGCAACACGAGCAGCTTCACTAGGACACCCCTTAATCCCGCGCACACACAAAGCGTTACACGAATCCAACCGCAGGTTGGGTCAGGCCGACATCAAGGTATGGGTGTAGCCTGACGAGAAACGACCGATTGTACGGCCGAGCACCGGGGGGCGCTATCACATCCATCATCTACCTGTCGCGTGCAAAACTTGCGCGGTTCCCGTTGCAGTCCGAGGTCAGCCGCCAGCGGCGTAACAAATACAAATCGAAGGCCAGTGTCAAACCATTCGAATTCGAAGTTGAGTCGATTCCCAACGAGGCCAATCCTCCATCGCTGGCCGATTCTGTTCGTAAATACGAACAAGTTGTCGACCTAATTTCGACCACTCCGGGCGCATCCTTTGCCGTCAACGACCCTGAGATTGAAAATTCGGGGTGGGCCTTCTTCGACGCAGAGTTTAAGTTTGGCCGCGTTCATCGAGATACTAGCGCAGCCCACCTACCGTCAGCCAATATCGTGATGTTCGCCGGGACCACTACTCACGATAACCGAGTCATCAAAATCTTGATGACGGGCTGGGTAGGGCACATGCTTACCGAAACAATCCTGAGCGAACCATCCATACGGTCTGGTTCGAGAACTGAACACCTTTACGATCTACTGTTTCAACTCGCGGAGGAAGAGCAGCGCGGATCGTTCCTAATCCCCGACGAGTTCAGAAGACTCCCACGCGAAACAAGTCCAGGCGACAACGTTCCGCTCGACGAAGTCGCCAACTGGGCCTATGGAATGGTCGCCGGAACCCATCAATTCTCTACCCAGCGACTGAAAGGACTGGGCGAAATTCTCTCTGTTTCAAAAGATACACAGGGAAACATCGATCTAATCATTCTCACACCGCTGTATGCTGAGCAGTCATACGTCGACAAACTCTTGGCACCAAAACCTGCCAAACGGCCGCGGCACAGCCTAAGGCGACTATTCCGCATCCAAAGGAGCACCGAGGGAAGTAGGCCAGCGTGCGACTAGGACGCCGGAGCAAGCTCGCAGCGGTATTCGAAGCTGGAAGGCGGAGCGGTCTCGCCGAAGGGCGTCTACTGGGCCAGCTGGATCAGCTACCATTCGCCGGCGTCCACGGCATTGCACCGTTCCCAACATCCGGCGACATCCACGCACGTGTCGCAGAGTACGAGACGCGCCTCCTCCATGCTATTCCTATCGCCCACGCCCTCGAAGAGCTCGCTCGTCGAGAGACCGCATCTATAACCGGTTCATCCACATTGCCGGATGCCTGGCCAATCGAAATGGTCCGCGCCCGCTTAATTCGTGAATCGCCATCATTTCGACCAGAATCGCCTCAGAATATTCACGCGCATCCGGCAACCGTTGAATCAATTCTAGCGGAGCTGGAGAACGCTCGCCAATGGTTGGACGAGTTCGTATTGTTCGCGAAGGGCTACAACAAAGAACGACCGAACCGACGCGTAACACAGTCTCCTGCAAACCCTCCCAGCGAGGTAGTCCAGTACCAATCAGTGGAGGTTTTCGTCGCCGAGGATTCCCGCCGCGAAGCGCGTCGCGACGGCAAATCAATTGTTTTGGATGGCAGCGATTTCGGCTATAACTGGAGTCACATCGAAGCTTCAGCACCTTGGATCACAACCAAATGGCGCGTGTCGTATATCGACAAACTTGGCGAACTGTATGCGGAGCGGACCTCGAAGGTGGACCTTCTCGAATATGCGTGGACCGAAGAAAACTGGTCAGAAACACTTCCGAGAGTCTGGTTGCTGGCCCGTGGTAAACCGCAGAAGAGGACCTCCCTCCTGTCCGAAAACGAGGTGTGGAAAGAACTGATCTCTTTGGAACGCAAATATATGCGCGAGAATAACAGCCTCATCCTGCTCGCAGAGGCAACGAAGTCCGGATTGCCCGGACCTCGGTAGTCACCGTGGTGGGGGTGGTCAACAATCGGCTCGAGGATGAGGTGCTCCATGCCCCGGAGAGCCGGCTTCTCCCGTACGCGCAGAACACAAGGTGCCTGTACCAGGCAGGTTCGCTGAGCCCGTCAGCGCGCCAGGATGTGCAGCTGGCCACAAACGGACATCGACATCCCGTAGCGACCGCTTTGGTCGAGTGTGTCCAACCGATAGGCTTGTTGGTCACCCCCTCCGCAACCCGCTCGCCCGCAACACCCGTCGCCTTACCCCGGCCCGCACCGACGCCTCGTCCCCGACGATCCGCACGTGCCCGCGCGCCCGGGTAATGGCCGTGTACAACAACTCCCGCGTCAGCAGCGACGACTCCTCGCCGGGCAACACCACGGACACCGTGTCGTACTGGCTGCCCTGGCTGCGGTGGATCGTCATCGCGTACACCGTCTGCACGGCGGACAGCCTGCTCGGGTGCAGCAGCAGCGGCTCCTCGCCTCGGGCGAACGCGGCCACCAGCTCGCCCTCGCCGCGGTCCACCACGACGCCGGTGTCGCCGTTGTAGATCCGCACCTCGTGGTCGTTCGCGGTCACCAGCAGCGGCTGTCCGACGTACCAGCGGTCCGGGTCCAGCCGGGTCCCGGTGGCCGCGCCGATCCACTCCATCGACGACCGCGCCCACCACGCCGCACCGAACGGGCCGTCGCGGTGTGCGCACAGCAGCCGTTGCGACTCCGACGCCCGCAGTGCCGCCACCGCATCGCCGGCCGCGGCGGCCTCGGTCACTGCCGCCGCGCTGGACACCACGTCGGAGCGCAGCGCGGCCAAGTCGTCCAGCGCCACGAAGGACACCTCATCCGCCCCGGACCGCAGGATCGCCAGCACCGCGTCCTCGTCGCCGTCCCGCACCGCGACCGCCAGCCGGGCGATCTCGCCGCCGAAGCGGCGCCCGCGGCTGAGCCGAACCACGCCGCCGCGCAACCGGTCCCGCTCCCCCGCGCTGAGCGCGGCCTCGTCGGGATCGTCGGCCGCGTCCAGGTCCGCGCCCACCACCCGCGCCAGCACCGGGTTCTCCGTCCCGGTCACCGGCCGCGCCACCAGGTCCGCCAGCACCGCGCCCGCGTCCACCGAGGTCAGCTGGTCCGGGTCCCCCACCAGCACCAGCCGGGTGTCGGGGCGCAGCGCCTCGAGCAGCCGGCACATCATCGTCAGCGAGACCATCGAGGTCTCGTCGACCACCACCACGTCGTAGGGCAGGTGGTTGCCGGCGTTGTAGCGGTACCGGCTCGCGCCCACCCGCTGCCAGCCGAGCATCCGGTGCAGCGTCATCGCCGCCAGCCCGGCGGGCAGCCCGATCTGCTCGGCCTGCTCGCGCACCGCCTCCTGCAGCCGGGCGGCCGCCTTGCCGGTCGGCGCGGCCAGCCCGATCCGCAGCCCGGCGCCGTGCTCGGCAGCCAGTAGCGCCAGCACGCGCGCCACCGTGTGCGTCTTGCCGGTGCCCGGCCCGCCGGCGATCACCGCCGTCCGGTGCGTCGCGGCCACCGCCGCGCCGATCCGCTGCCGGTCCGGGGCGGCCGCGCCCCCGAACAGCTCCGCGAGCCCCGCCCGCAGCCGGTCCTCGTCCACCGCGGGATGGCCGAGGGCGCGCTCGTCGAGCACCCGCCGGATCGTCTGCTCCTGCCGAAAGTACTTCTCCAGGTACAGTAGCCCGCCCTCGTCGGTGTCGACGAGCCGCAGCGGGCGCAGCGGCCCGGCGTCGCCGCCGATCACCAGGGGGCTGCGCCGCAGCGCCGCCAGCACGTCGGCGTCCTCGGGCCAGGGCAGCGCCTCCAAGTCCACCTGCTCCCCGTCCGCGGGCTCATCGACGGTTATCTCCCGGATCCGGCTCAGGTCCAGGCACACCGAGCCGGAGCGCACCGCGCGCACCGCGAGCGCCGTCGCCAGCAGCGCCTCCTCGGCCGCCTCCCCGCCGAGCGCGCCGAGCCGCAGCGCGACGTGCACGTCCGCGGCGGCGAGTACCCCGGCCTCGTTGAACACCCGCAGCGCGCCCTTGCCGCGCTGCGCCACCTGCACCTCGGTCACGGCGTCACCTCGATTCCGGCCAACAGGTCCGACAGCTCGGTCACCAGCGCGGCGGGCGGCTCCCAGTCGAAGACGCCAGCGCCGGCCGGGCTGTCCGGGCCCGCCATGCCGCGCACGAACAGGTACTGCACCCCGCCCAGGTGGGTGGCCGGGTCGTAGCCGGGCAGCCGCCAGCGCAGGTAGCGGTGCAGCGCAACGGCATACAGCAGCGCCTGCAGCGGGTAGTGGGCCCGCATCATCTCCGCGGCCATCGCCTCGGCGGTGAAATCGGCGGTGGTCAGGTCGCCCGGCGCCAGCCGGTTCGTCTTGTAGTCCACCACCACAAAGCGTGGCCCGGGCAGCCGCAGCACCGCGTCGATGCTGCCGGTGAGGTAGCCGCGCAGCGGCGCCGCGCCGAGGGTCTCGAACAGAGCCGCGTAGTCGGCGAGCGGGTCGTTGGCGGGGAGGTGCCTGCGCAGCAGCGGCGCGACCCCGGCGAGGGTCACCTCCGCGTCGGCGTCCTCGCCGCCGGCGAGCGGCAGCTCGAAGTCCAGCTCCGGCAACCGGTCCGACGGCGGGATCGACGCCAGGGTGTGGCCACCACCCAACGGTGTGTGCAGCACCGGCACCAGCGCCGCCGCCAGCGCGTCCGGGTCGACGCCCGAGTACCCGGCGGCCACCGTCTCGCGGCAGCAGCGGACCAGCTCGGCCCCCAGGTCAGCCGCGGCGGTGTCGACCTCCTCCAGGACCGCGTGCACCAGGGTGCCGAACGCGGCCCCGGCGGGCAGCCCGTTCATCGGCGATGGCAGGCCGACGGCGTCGGTGGGTGAGACCAGCGGCGGCTCGTCCGGCTCGTCGTCGAGCTCGGGTTCCTCGGCCTCGCTGCCCACGCTGGGCGGGGCGTCGTGCGCGTGCGCGGTCAGCGCCGAGTAGGAGGTGCGCCGCCAGGCGGCGTCGAGGTCGCGGTCGAAGCGCGCCGCGGCCAGCTCCCCCACCTCCTCCTGCGGCGGCGTCCACTCCGGCACCACGATCGGGTCGGCGCCGACGGCCTCCACCCGCACCAACTCGGAGTCGCCCGCCCACGCCGAGAGCCGCTGCGCGACATCCGGATCGGCGGGCACCCGCTCCTGCGCCGGGACCTCCAGCTCGCCCGGCCGCCGGGCCAGCAGCATCCGGTGCAGCGGCGCCGCCCTGGTCGAGAAGGCGGGCGCCCACCACAGCACCAGCTGGCACATGGCCCGAGTCAGCGCGACGTACAGCAGCCGCAGCTCCTCCCCGGCCTCCTCGTCGTCGTGCCGCTTCTTGCGCTCGTTGTAGCCGGGGCCCTCCGGCCCGCCGACGTCGAGGATGCGGCGGCCGTCCGCGTCGTGCAGCAGCAGCTTGTCGGGCTTGGGGTTCTTCGCCGCGTCCCAGGCGTACGGCAGGTACACCAGCGGGTACTCGAGGCCCTTGGTGGCGTGCACGGTGGCGATCTGCACGGCCGCGGCGTCGCTGTCGAGGCGGCGGCTGCGGTCGACGCCACCGACCGCGGGGTCGCGCATCCGGTCGGTGAGCCAGCGGGTGAGCGCGGTGAGCCCAAGGGTCTCGGCGACGGCGGCCTCGTTGAGCAGCTGCGCGACGTGCCGCAGGTCGGTCAGGCGCCGCTCGCCCGCGGCGCGCGACAGCATCCGGGCCTCGAGCCCGCTCCAGGCGGCGAGCCGCTCGAACAGCGCCGCGAAGCCGGACTGCGCGAACACCGCCGACAGGTCCCGCAGCCGCCCGCCGATCTCCGCGACCGCGTCGTCTCCGGCGCCGTCGAGCTCGGCGGCGGTGCGCCCGAGCAGCGGGGTGAGCGCCGCGAGCCGCACCCGGTCCGATCGATGCGGCTGTTCGATCGCCTGCAGCAGCCACAGCCAGTCGCGTGCGGCGGGGGTGAGGAACACGCTGAGCCCGCCGACGGTGACGGCGGGTACCCCGGCCCGGTCCAGCGCGTCGTGCACCAGGGCGACCTGCGCGTTGGTGCGCACCAGCACCGCGATGTCGCCGGGTTCAATCGGCTGCGGTCCGGGCTTGCGGTCCGCGGCGTCGATGTCCACCGTCTGACCGCCGCCGAGCAGCCGCGCGATGTCGGCGGCGAGGTCCGCGGCGACCCGACCGCGCAGCGGCCCGACCGCGGGAAAGCCGTTCTTGCCCAACGGTCCCGCGCCCGCGCGCGGCAGGTGCCGCAGCCGCAGCGGCACCGCCCCGCCGACCCGCGACCCCGTCTTTGCTGCATCGACGGGGTGCACCACGATCTGCGGGTGGCCAAGAGCCGCACCGCCGTGCAGGTGCGCGAGCGCGTCCAGCAGCGGGCCGTCGCTGCGCCAGTTGGTGGTGAGCTCCTGGTGGCTGTCGGCGGCCCCGACCGCGTCCAGGTAGGCCAACACCTCCGCGCCGCGGAAGGCGTAGATGGCCTGCTTGGGGTCGCCGACGAGGATCAGCGTCGACTGCCCGTGGAAGGCGCTGCGCAGGATCCCCCACTGCAGCGGGTCGGTGTCCTGGAACTCGTCGACCAGCACCACCGAGTAGCGGTCCCGGACCCGGCGGCAGGCGGCCGGGCCGTGCACGGGGTCGGTGAGCACGCCGTGCAGCAGGGCGGGCAGGTCGTCGAAGTCGCGCAGGCCGACCGCGCGCTTGCGGCGGCGCGCCTCGGCGCGCACGGCGGCGGCAAACGCGACCGCGTCGCCCGCCGCTGAGCCGAAGGCGTTGTCGGGCCCAGCGCCCTCGGCGTCGTCGGGCGCCAGCGCGGCCTGCGGGTCGAAGATGGCCGCCCGCGCCGCCTTTCGCGCCTCGCCCGGGGTCAGCGAGGGCGACCCACCGCGCCCGAAGGTGCTCAGGTACAGATCGCCGATCACCTCGGCGTTCAGATCGGCGGCCTCCTCGACCAGCACCGCGTCGGGGTCGCGTTCCCCGGCGATGCCGAGACCGTCGAGCATGCGCTGGCAGAAGCTGTGGGTGGTGGCGATGGTGGCGGCGTCGAAGTCGGACAGCGCCTGCAGCAGGCGGCGCCTGCGCAGCGCCACGGTGTCGGGGTCGGCGTCGGCGAGGTGCGTGACGAGCGGGTCCCGGCTGCCCGACGGGTCCGCGAGCCCGGCCGCGGCGGAGGCGAACCGCTCCCGGGTCCGTTCGCGCAGCTCCTTCGTCGCGGCCCGGCTGAACGTGACGAGCAGCAGGCTCGCCGGGTCCACCCCGGCCTCGGCGACGAAGCGCGCGGCCAGCCCGACGATGGCGAAGGTCTTGCCGGTTCCGGCGCTCGCCTCGAGCACCGTGGTGCCCTTCGGCAGCGGGCCGAGCAGGTCGAATGCAGTGCGCCCGTTCACGGCTCTCCCAACGTCTCGGCCGCCAGCAGCGGATCCCACAGCTCGCGGGCCACCGCGCCGAAGACGCTGCCCTCCAACGGATCCGGCGCCTCGGTGAGCACGGACAGCCCGGGCGCGGCCCCGTACACGTAGCCGAGGTGTCGGTCGGTGGCGTCGCCGAAGGTGCCGCCCCACTCCTTGCCCGCGGCCTCCATCGCCATCTCGACGGATGCGCCGCCGGAGCGGCGTTCCGCGTAGGCCGCCGACGCGCCGGTCGCCATCGGCGGCGGAGCCTGCAGGCCCCGGTCGCGCAGTTCGACGAGTCGCACCAGCAGGGCCAGCGCGTCCTCCGGCGCGGTGAGGGTGGACTGCCAGGTGGGTCGGCGGTACTGGCCGCGGCCGGTGGTCACCGCCCGCCACTGTGTGCCCTGCGCGGCTCGCCGCGGTGTCTCGCGCGGCCCGGCCGACGCGGCGACCGCCAGCAGCTGCGCCCACGCCGTCAGCCGGTGCTTGGGCGCCAGCCGCGAGAACGTGGTCCGCGCGATCACGGTCCCGTACACACCGCCGACGGTCCCGGTGAGCCGTCGACCGGATCCGAGATCGACGTCCACGTCGATCGTGTCGGCGCGGCCGGGCTGGCGTCCGGCGGCGGCGAGGGAGCGCACCGTCGCCTCGATCTCGCCGAGCGCACCATCCCCCAGGCCGAACGGCGGCAGCGTGCCTCGGCGCCACTCGGCGGCCCGGAAGTCGGCGACGCCCTCCGCGAAGTCCCGGCCGTCGGCGAGCAGCGTCGCGAGCATGCGTTCGCCGATGTCCCACTTCGCCAGCGGGTCCAGCTCCAGGTCCAGCGCATCGGCGATGTCCTCGTCCAGCTCGGGCACCCGCAGCCCGAGCCGCTGCCGCAGGAACGCCTGGGTGGGGTGGACGAGGAACGCGACCATCTCGGCGAGGTCGACGTCGCCCGGGGTGACCGGGGGCAACGGCTCCGCGAGGAACGCGGCCTCCGGTTCGGGCGGGCGCTGCGCGGCCCGGGCCCCGGCCAGCGCGGCGGCGTCGAAGCTGAACGGGCCCTCGGGCCGGAAGTTGCGGGCGTCGAAGGGCTGCAACGGATGCCGCGTCAGCGCCGCGTCCCCGCGCCGCCCCACCATGGTGTCCAGGACGTCGCACAGCTCGCTGAGCGGGATCGCGGGCGGCCGCCGGGAGCCGCTGACCGGGTCGGCCCCCGTGTAGAACAGCACCAGCTTCTCGCTCGCGGACATCACCGCGTCGAGCAGGAGCTGGCGGTCCTCGCTGCGCGGATCCCGTTCCCCCGGCAGCGGTCTCCGCGCGAGGACGTCGTCGCCGTCGACGCCCGCGCCGCGCGGGAAGACCTCGTCGTCGAGCCCAAGCAGCACCACCACGCGGTGCGGCACCGAGCGCATCGGCACCATCGTGCACACGGTCAGCTCGCCGGTGCGGAAATTGGCGCGGGTCGGCCGCCCGGCCAGCCGCGCGCGGAGCATCGCGCGCACGTCGGCCAGCCGCAGCTCGCGGTCCTCGCCGTGTTCGACGGCGGCGGCGAGCTCACGCTGCGCCTGCCCCAGCTGCCAGGCGTCGCGCTCGCACACATCGACGAGCAGGTCCAGGGCGCGGGCCAGCCCCGCCGACCACCGGTCGGTCGGCTGCGATCCCCGCAGCCCGCGCAGGGACACGTCGAGCCGGTCCACGAACTCGGCGAGCCTGCCGGTGAGGTCGATGTCGTTGCTGTCGACGTCGTCGAGCGGCAGCGCCAGCGCGAGCCACTGGGCTTGCCCGTTGGCTCCTTCGCCGGAGACGCCGTCCGCGGCGGCGCCCAGCAGGATGCGGTCCAGCGCCGACCGCACGGTGTTCTGAGGGAAGTCGCCGAGCCCGAAGTCGGTGCGCTGCAACGGCCCGATCCCCCACCGCGCCCCGGCGGCCGTGGTCCACTCGCGCAGCCGCTCGAGGTCGTCGTCGCTGAACCGGAAGCGGCGGCGCACGGGTTCGGCGGCGGCGAGATCGAGCACCTGGCTGGCGGTGACGCGGCCGTCGGCCAGCCCGAGCAGCGAGGCGACGACGGCGAGCACCGGATTGGTCTGGTGCAGTGCGCGATCGGCGAGGCGCACGCGCAGCCGGTGCCCGGGGTGGCCCACCGATTCCTGACCGAACGCGGCCCGCACCAGCGGCGCGTAGGTCTCCACGTCCGGGCACATGATCAGCACATCGCGCGGCTCGAGCGTCGGATCGTCTTGGAACAGGTGCAGCAGGGATTCGCGTAGCACCTCCACCTGCCGGGCCGGGCCGTGACAGGAGTGCACCTGCACGCTGCCGTCGGCCGCGGCTCCGGCGGTGGGCGCGCGGTCGGCGGCGACGTCGGCCTGCAACCGGCCGAGCAGGGTGTCCGGGGTCGGGGCGGCGCGGTGGTGCGCGTGTTCGATGCCGGGGCGGCTGAGCCGGACCTGCAGCTCGCGGACGTCGCGGGCCAGGCCGGCCAGCAGCGGGTGCGTGACGGCGAGCGCGCCGTCGTCCTCGGCGCGGGTCGCCGCCTGCGCGCGATCCGCCAGCGCCGACCACATGCCGGGGCTGGGGTGCGGAACCCACAGGTGCACATCGCGATTCGCGGCGATCGCGGACAGCACGTCGATCTGGGCGGTGGTGAGCCGGGTGGGTCCGAACACCGAGATCCGGTCCGGCAGATCGACCACACCCGGCTCGGCGACCAGCCGGGCGCAGGCGCCGACCAGCCGCTCGGCCGGGCTCGGGCTGCCGACGCGCCCGCGCAGCCTGCGCCACAGCTCCGCCTGCCAGTGCAGATCGTCGTCGAGCGGGCCGCCGGCGCCGTCGGTGTCGCGCCCAGCAGCCCAGTCCCGCAACATCGCGGGGCGCTGCGCGCCGTAGCTGCGGAACAGCTCGGTCAGGTGCGCGGCGGTGCCGTACCGGCGGCCGCGCCGGTGGTCGTCGGTGCCGCGGCCCAGGTGTCGCGCGAGCACGGACGCCCACGGCTCGTCGAGCACCTCGTCGATGACGCCGAGCACCGTCCAAAGCAGTCGGGCCGGGTTCCACGGGTCCTCGTCCGCGGTCATCCCGGTCGCCGCGGCCAGCGCCTCGTCCACCAGCCGGGTCGGCGACGGGAACTCGATGTTGGCCGCGACCCCGTCGCCGTCGACGGCGCCGAGGGTGGCCGAGAGCCGCTGGGTGAGCCAGCGCTCGACACCCTTCGCGGGGACCGCGATCACCTCGCGGGCGAACGGGTCGGCCAGCGGACTCCTCAGGACGTCGGCGAGCGCGGCCGCCAGGGTGTCGGAGCGTTCGGCGCGGTGCAGCGTCAGCACGTACTCCCCCTAGGTTCGAAACTCCCCGATGGTCGGCTCAGGCTTATCACAGCGCACCGACGACCCGGGTGGGGCGCGCACGATCGCTGGTAGACCGCCCCGGACCGGTGGCACTATGGAGTTCCGGAGCAAGGCCGGATCTGCTGCCGAGGTGAGTGCCGTGCCGCATCGTCCAGGACGCAACACACGCGACAGGTCGACGTGACCGATGGCAGGCGACGATCCGTCCGCGACTGAGCGCGATGTGACCGGCTCGGTGACATCGGAGCTGGCCGCCGCCGGGTTCAGCCACGCGACCGAGATCGGCCACGGCGGCTTCGGCATCGTCTACCGCTGCACGGAGACGACCCTGGACCGCACCGTGGCCGTGAAGGTGCTCACCGCCGGCCTCGACGAGGAGAACCTCACCCGGTTCTTCCGGGAACAGCGGGCGATGGGCAGGCTCACCGGGCACCCCAACATCGTCAACGTGCTGCAGGTCGGGACCACCGCTACCGGTCATCCCTACCTGGTGATGCCCTATCACCCGCGACGGTCGCTGGACATGCGCATCCGCGACCACGGTCCCGTGCCGCTCGAACAGGCACTGCAACTCGGCGTGAGGCTGGCGGGCGCGGTGGAATCGGCGAACCGCATCGGCATCCTGCATCGCGACATCAAGCCGGCGAACGTCATCCTCACCGACTACGGCGAACCGGCACTGGCCGACTTCGGCATCGCACACATCCCCGACGAGTTCGAGCCCGCTACCGGCACCGGCACCGGCACCGGCACGCTCACCGCCACCCCGGCCTACACCGCGCCCGAGGTGCTCGGCGGCGGCCCGCCCAGTGCCGCCGCCGACGTGTACGGGCTCGGCGCGACGGTGTTCTGCGCCCTCGCCGGCCACGCGGCCTTCGAGGCTCGCTCCGGCGAAGAGGCCGTCGCGCAGTTCGTGCGGTCAACCACCCAGCCGGTGCCGGACCTGCGCGAACTCGATGTTCCCGACGACGTGGCCGCCGCCGTCGAGCGCGCCATGTCCGCGGATCCGGACGCCCGCCCCACGGCCGCCGAGCTCGGCGACGTCCTGCGCGAGATCCAGTTCCGCCACGGGCTTCCGGTCGACGAGATGGCCCTGAAGTCCGGAGCCACTCCGAAGCGCGGCGGTCGTCGTCCGTCGACGAGCGACACACGCCAGTTGACCGGGTACTCGACGCGGGGCACCAGGGGAAATCTTCCCGCGGACCTGACGAGCTTCGTCAACCGTCGCAGTGAACTGACCGAGGTGAAGGAGATGCTGTCGACCTCACGCCTGGTGACGCTCACCGGAATCGGCGGCGTCGGGAAGACCCGCCTCGCGCTGCGGATCGCGACGAGCACCCAGCGCGCCTTCCACGACGGGGCGTGGCTCGTCGAGCTGGGCGAGCTACAGGACGAGTCGCTGCTCGCAGGCACGATCGCGGCCGCCCTCGGACTGAAGTCCGCCTCTGCCCAGCCCCTGCAGACGGTCCTCGCGGAGTTCCTCGAGCCGCGCCAGACCCTGCTGGTTCTCGACAACTGCGAACAGCTTGTCGACGCGGTGGCTGACCTGGCCCGCACCCTGCTGCAGCGCTGCCCTGAGCTGCGCATAGTGGCCACCAGCCGGGAATCACTCGGCATCGGTGGGGAGGCAACACTTCGGGTGCCCTCGCTCAGCGCGCCAGCCCCCGACCGCCGGCTCGAATTGGGGGCGCTGCCCAGCTACGACGCGGTGACCTTGTTCGCCGAACGTGCCGCCGCGGTCGTGTCGGGATTCGCGCTCACCGAGGACAACATGGCCGCCGTGGCCGGGATCTGCCACCGGCTCGAGGGATTGCCGCTGCCGATCGAACTGGCGGCGGGGCGCATGCGGGCGCTGTCACCGGAGCAGATCCTGCAGCGGCTCACCGACCGCTACGCGCTCCTGACCGGCGGCGGGCGCACCGCCCCGACTCGGCAGCAGGCCCTCCGACTGTCCGTCGACTGGAGCCACGAGTTGTGCACGCCCCAGGAACAACAGTTGTGGGCTCGCCTGTCGGTGTTCGCGGGCAGCTTCGAGCTCGCCGCGGTGGAACACATCTGCGGCGTCGACCTGACGCCGGAGGCGCTGCTCGATCTGGTCGCGTCGCTGGTGGAGAAGTCGATTCTGATTCACGAGGAATCGGCGGCCACCGGCCGGTACGGACTCCTCGACACCATCCGCGAATACGGTCTCGAGAAGCTGGCGGAATCCGGCGAGTACGAGCAGATGCGGCGCCGCCACCGGCACTGGTTCCAACGCCTGGCGCTGCGGGCGGAAGCCGACTGGATCGGACCCCGCCAGCTGGACTGGATCGCCCGACTGAAGCTGGACCAGAAGAACTTTCGTGAGGCATTGGACGCCAGCATGGCGGAGCCGGGCGACGCGGCGGCGGGTCTGCGCATCACGGCCGCGCTGTTCCCGTTCTGGCTTGCCAGCGGCCAGCTCAACGAGGGCGCGCACTGGACCGAACGACTGCTGACCGTCGAGGGCGTTCCGCGGGGCCCGGAGTGGGTGCGCGCCGTTGGCCTCGGCGCCGTGCTCAACGGGTTCCGTGGCGACATCGGCACCGGCACGGAATGGGTCGGATGGGCGCGCGCCGCAGCGAATACGGACGACCCGCTCGCCGCCGCGACCACCGATTACGCCGCGGCACTTCTCGCGTTGACATCGAATGATGCACCCACCGCAGCAACATATTTCGACTCCGCTTTGGAGACATGCCCCGCCGACAACGACCTCCTGCGGCTCGCCGTTCTGACCGGTGTCGAGGTGACCCGCGGACTACTGGGACGGACTGCGGAGGCGGCCGACTGCCTCCGGCAGATGCTGGACATCACCGAGCCGCGCGGTGAGGTCGTGTTCCGGGCGTGGGCCCTGCAGACACTCGGGTTGACGGTGTGGTCGACCGATCCACGGCGGGCGATGGTGCTGGTGGAACGGGCACTGCAACTGTCCCGGTCCTTCGATGATGCGTACGGCTCCTCACTGTGTCTCGACTGCCTGGCCTGGACCGCCGGGGCGGGCGGCGACCACACGAGATCCGCGGTGTTGCTCGGCTGCGCGCAGGCCATGCGGCAGATGGGGGGCGTGCAAGACATCGCGATCCCGAGCTGGCGCGCACACCACGACGAATGCGAGCGAGCGACCCGCCAGGCACTCGGGCCGAAGTCGTACGAGACGAGCTATCGGAACGGACATTCCATGAGCTTCGGGAAGGCCGTCGCGTACGCACTGACCGAGACCTCCGGGTCCGCCGAGCCGCCTCGACCACGGGGCGCCACCGCGGACAAACCCACCTTGACCCGACGCGAGCGACAGGTCGCGGGGCTCGTCGCCGAGGGACTGACCAACAGCGCCATCGCGGCCAAGCTCTTCATCGCGCAACGGACCGCCGAGGGACACGTCGAGCGGATCCTCGCCAAGCTGGGATTCACCTCGCGAACGCAGGTCGCCGCCTGGATGGTCGAACAGAACCAGGGCTGAGACCACGAATCAGCTTCCCCGGTGGAGCGCGCGTGATCGCTGGTAGGGCGCCCGGGGCTGGTGGCACTATGGAGTTCCGGGGCCAGGCCAGCTCTCGCGGTCGGCCACGTCCGCTCCCGGTAGCTGCCCGTGAGGTGAGTGCCGTGCCGCATTGCCGAGAACGCGACCGATCGGCATGACCGATGGCCGGTGACGATCCGTTGGCGACTCAGCGCGGTGTGCCCCCGTCGGTGACATCGGGGCTGGCCGCCGCCGGGTTCACCGACGCGACCGAGATCGGGCGAGGCGGCTTCGGCGTCGTGTACCGCTGCACGGAGGCGACCCTGGACCGTGCGGTCGCCGTGAAGGTGCTCGACGCCGCCCTCGACGACGACAATCGGACGCGCTTCGTCCGGGAGCAGCGGGCGATGGGACGGCTCACCGGGCATCCCAACATCGTCAACGTGCTGCAGGTCGGCACCACCACGGGCGGCCATCCCTACATCGTGATGCCCTATCACGCGCGGCGTTCGCTCGATATGCGCATCCGCGACAGCGGCCCCGTGTCGCTCGAGCAGGCACTGCAACTCGGCGTGAAGCTGGCGGGCGCGGTGGAGTCCGCGCACCGGCTCGGCATCCTGCATCGCGACGTCAAGCCTGCGAACGTCATCCTCACCGACTACGGCGAGTCGGCGCTGTCCGATTTCGGTATCGCGCACATCCCCAACGGGTTCGAGACCACCAGCGACACGTTGACCGCCACCCCGGCCTTCACCGCGCCCGAGGTGCTCGGCGGTGGCCCGCCCAGTGCCTCCGCGGACGTCTACGCCCTCGGCGCCACGGTGTTCTGCGCCCTCACCGGCCACGCGGCCTTCGAACGTCGCACCGGCGAGCAGGTCGTCGCGCAGTTCGTGCGCATCACCTCGGAGGCCGTTCCCGACCTCCGCGAACGCGACATTCCCGACGACGTGGCCGCCGCAATCGAGCGCGCCATGTCCGCGGATCCGGAGGCCCGCCCCACGGCCGCACAGCTCGGCGACGAGCTCCGTGAGATCCAGTTCCGCCACGGTCTCCCCGTCGACGAGATGGCACTGCAATCCATCGCCGTCCCGAAGGGCGGCGATCGTCGTCCGTCGACCGGCGGCGGGCCCGCGCCGACCGGGCCTTCGACGCGGGGCCGGAAGGGAAACCTGCCCGCGGAGCTGACGAGCTTCGTCAACCGTCGCAGCGAACTGACCGAAGCGAAGGAGATGCTGTCGTCCTCCCGGCTGGTGACGCTCACCGGCATCGGCGGCGTCGGGAAGACGCGCCTCTCGCTGCGGATCGCGACGAGCGTCCAGCGTGCCTTTCGCGACGGGGCCTGGCTGGTCGAGTTGGCTGACCTGCACGACGAGTCGCTGGTGGTCGGCGTGGTGGCGGCCGCACTGGGACTACAGTCCTTCTCCCGCGAGCCGCTGCCGAGGGCCCTCGCGGACTTCCTCGAGCCGCGCCAGATCCTGCTGGTTCTCGACAACTGCGAGCAGGTGATCAACGCGGTCGCGGAACTCGCCGAAACACTGCTCAGGTACTGCCCCGAGCTGCGCATCGTGGCCACCAGCCGGGAGGCCCTCGGCATCGGCGGCGAGGCGACGCTGCGGGTTCCGCCGCTCAATGCACCCGCCCCCGACCCTCAGCTCGACCTGGGTGCACTGCCCAGCTACGACGCCGTCACCTTGTTCACCGAACGCGCCGTCTCGGTCCTTCCCGGATTCGCGCTCACCGAGGACAACATGGCAGCCGTGGCCGGGATCTGCCACCGGCTCGAGGGACTGCCGCTGCCGATCGAGCTGGCGGCCGGTCGATTGCCCGCCCTGTCACCCGAGCAGATCCTGCAACGGCTCACCGACCGCTTCACGCTCCTGACCCAGGGCAGACGCACCGCCCCGACTCGGCAGCAGACCCTCCGACTGTCCGTCGACTGGAGCCACGAGCTGTGCACACCCGAGGAACAACAGCTGTGGGCTCGCCTGTCCGTGTTCGCGGGCAGCTTCGAGCTCACCGCGGTGGAACATGTCTGCGGCGTCGACCTGACGCCGGGCGCGCTGCTCGATCTGGTCGCGTCGTTGGTGGAGAAGTCGATTCTGATTCACGAGGAATCGGCCACGGCGGGGCGGTACGGACTCCTGGACACCATCCGCGAGTACGGTCTCGAGAAGCTGGCGGAGTCCGGCGAGTTCGCGGAAATGCGGCGCCGCCACCGGCACTGGTTCCAACGCCTGGCGCTGCGGGCGGAAGCCGACTGGATCGGCCCCCGCCAGCTGGACTGGATCGCCCACCTGAAACTGGATCAGCAGAACTTCCGTGAGGCACTGGATGCCAGCATGGCCGAGTCGGCCGACGTGGCGGTCGGCCTGCGCATCACCGCCGCCCTGTACCCGTTCTGGCTTGCCAGCGGACAGGTCAACGAGGGCGCCCGCTGGACCGAACGACTGCTGACCGTCGAGGGCGTTCCCCGCGGCCCGGAGTGGGTGCGCGCCGTGAGCCTCGGCGGGGCGCTCAGCGGGTTTCGGAGCGACATCGCGACCGGCGCCGAACGGATCGGATGGGCGCGCGCGGCTGCGGCGGAGACGGGCGACCCGGACGTCGCCGCGACCGCGCTGTACGCGGCGGGCGTTCTGGCGCTGGGCTCCCATGATGTGTCCACCGCAGCAAGTCATTTCGACGCCGTCCTGCAAATGTGTCCGCCCGACGACCTCCTCCTGCGGGTCATCACACTGACGGGCGCAGAGGTGGCCAGTGGGCTGCTCGGGCAGACAGCGAGGGCGGCCGACTACCTCCAACAGGTGCTGGACATCACCGAACCGCGCGGCGAGCTCGTGTTCCGGGCGTGGGCCGTGCGGACGCTCGGGTTGGCGGTGTGGTCGACCGAACCGAAGAGGGCGATCGCGCTGCTGGAACAGGCCTTGCGGCTGTCCCGGTCCGTCGACAATTCGTTCGGTTCCGCTCCGAGCCTCGAGGGCCTGGCCTGGATCGCCGCGGCCGATGGGGACTACACGAGGTCCGCGGTGTTACTGGGCTGCGCGCAGGCCATGCGGCAGACGGGGGCTCTGCCCGACATCGCGATCCCTGGCCTGCGCGCACAGCACGACGAGTGTGAGCAACGGACCCGCCGGGCACTCACACCGAAGTCGTTCGACGCGAGCTACCGGAAGGGCGCGTCCGCGAGTTTCGGAGAGGCCGTCGCCTACGCACTGGGCGAGTCCACCGAGTCGTCTCGGGAGCCGGCGGCCACGGGCAAGACCACCCTGACCCGACGCGAGCGCCAGGTCGCCGGCCTCGTCGCGGAGGGTCTGACCAACAGCGCCATCGCCGCGAGGCTGGTGATCTCGAAACGGACCGCCGAGGGACACGTCGAGCGAATCCTCGCCAAGCTGGGCTTCACCTCGCGGGCGCAGGTCGCCGCCTGGATGGTCGATCAGAACCGGGGCTGACATCGACCCTCGCACCGTCGGGCCGGATTCCGCCGCCCGGGACCCGGGTATGGACCGGCGCGACGACGTCCGGTAATGATGAGGACAAAGAGTTGAAACCAATTTCACTAGTGACGAGGTATCCCATGCTCGACGCGGCCGCCATCGGCGATGGCATCTTTCAGATTCCCGTTCCCATGTCCCACAATCCCCTGGGCACCACCCTCGTCTACGCGATGGAGTCGCCCGGCGGCCTGATCCTGGTCGACGCCGGCTGGGATGGCGACGAGGGGTGGGAGGGCCTGACCAGCGGACTCGAGTCGGTCGGGCACTCGATCTCCGAGGTCGAGGGCGTCGTGCTCACCCACTTCCACCCGGACCACACCGGTTTGTGCGGGCGGGTGCGGGAGGCCTCCGGGGCCTGGATCGCGATGCACGCCGATGACATGGACATGTTCGGGAAGATGTCCTCCCCCCACGACGAGGTCTGGCTCGCGGACCAGCAGGTGAACCTGACCCGCGCGGGCGCGACGCAGGCGGACCTCGACGCGTTCGCAGCCGTGGCGAACGGCAAGGCTCCGGCCGGCCCGGAATCGACTCCCGACCGGATCCTCGCCGACGACGAGGTGATCGCGTTGACCGGGCGCGGGCTGCGGGTGGTGTTCACACCGGGCCACACCCCCGGCCACGCCTGCTTCTACCTTGAGGACGCCAACGTGATGTTCACCGGCGACCACGTGCTGCAGAAGACCACACCGCACGTCGGCAACTTCATCTACCCGCTCGAGGAGCGGGACGCGCTCGCCGAGTTCCTGGACTCGCTGCGCCGGGTGCAGACGATGGACATCACCCGCGGCCTCGGCGCGCACGGCATCCCGATCGACGACGTCGCGGGCCGGGCCGGCGAGCTGATCGAGCACCACGAGGAGCGGCTCGAGCACCTGCTCGACGCGTTCGGGGACGACCGGATCACCGTCTGGGAGGTGGCGCAGCGGATGAAGTGGTACCGCCCGTGGACCGACTTCCACCCGATGGCGAAGGGCATGGCGCTGTCCGAGGCCGCCGCGCACCTGCGGCACCTCGTCGCGCGCGAGCAGGTCGCGCAGGTGCCGGGCACCGAGCCCGCGGTGTTCGCGCGGCGGTAGCCGGCACCGAAAATCGGTCGCCGGGCCCGGGCGCCGCCACCACCGGGGCGCTCGGCTTCGGCGTCGTCGATTCGCTCGGTGTGCGGATCATCGCGCTCGACCGCACAGGTCTCCGCCGGTCGACGCCGATGCCCGGTAAGAACTTTCGCGGCTTCGCCGCGGATGCCGGCGAGTTCGTGGCGCTGCGCGGGCTCGACCGCGGCGACACTGCCGACGCGGTTACAGAACAACCGAGAGAGCTGTCCGGTTCCGGCGGCGAGCCGTGAGCGGGGAACCCCGGGCTATCTGCCATCCTCGCGCACATTCAGAGGGCGAGCGTCGCGACCAACACAGACCAACCGCCGAACCGAACAAAGGTTGCGATAATCGGCCGCTCCAACCAACGGGCGGTCGCTGCCATGATCGCGTAGACAATCGCAGCCACGACGGCCATTGTGATCATGATCCACATCGTCTGCAGTATCCACCCATTCCGGGATCCGGTGGGCCCGGTGCACACCACTGACGCCACTGGGTCATGCCGGTTTCGTCACGAGGGTACACAGAGCTTTCGGTAGAAGCCTGCTTTGTTGCCTCCTCACCGAATTGAGTTAGACGAATAGCGTTCTGGCGACGTTGACGAGAGCTCGGCAATGTCGGTCGAACATCAGATTCTGTGGGACACCGAGGACGTGTTTCAACACCGTGAACCGATGCCCCCGTAGCCCGAGGAAATAAATACAGAATTTTCCGACGCGGTCCTCCGGTTTGCGTTGTACCCTTCGCCGCACTCCACAGCCCCGACGGCCCCGCCGTTTACGCCACCAGCAAGGAGAGACCATGAGCTCACGCGCCCTATGCCTGACCACGCTCGTCGGATTGGCGGCCGGCGCCGCCGTCGTGACCGCCACCACCGCCAGCGCCGCACCCATCACCACCACATCGACATTCCAGGTGACATGCCGCGCGGTTCCCAGCAAGTTCGCAGGCCCGCAATCGGAGAGCAAGTCCGTGACCGTGAGGGTGACGGCACCCCCGACCGTGGCCCCCGGCGAGACCTTCGACGTCGAGATCGATCCGGGCGCCGTTCAGGTCCCGAACAGCACCAGCGGCGCAAACTTGAAGGAGATCTCCCGCGCGAAGATCGATTTCGCGATTCCACTGAACGCACAGTTCGTCACGGCCACCGTCTCCGATCCAGGCAACACCACCGCCGGCACGCCCGCATCGATGATCCGGGTCGACGAATCCGGTGCACCCTCTGATACCGGCCAGATCCTGCGCCTGTCCGGCGACAACGTGACCATCGGCAACGGTCCCTCCTCGTCCACCACCTCGACGGGCGGCATGACCCTCAATCCGGACTCCGGTGGCACCACCACGATCAGGTTCCCGAAGTCCCGCATCACGCTCAAGGCCGGCAAGGCCGGCACCATCGAACCGAAGCTGCGCACCTCCGGTGCCGCCGGGACGTTCGGCAGCCCGGAGTCCTTCCTGACCCTGCTCCCTCGGTTCGGGCAATTTTTCGTCGGCGACATCTGGGCCCCGACCTCCTGCTCGCCGCGCGACGGGGCGGGAGCCGGACTCAACACCGGCGCGGGACCGCTGGCCTCCATCGCGATCGGTGCCGTCGACCCCGGCCCGCAGGTGTCCGCGGCGATCGAGGGCCCCGCGACCGGTGCGACCGGCGCCAAGCTCCCCTTCACCGTGAGAGTCACACCCGACACCGCCACCGGGACAGTGCAGTTCAAGGTCGACGGCCAGGCGGTGGGTGACCCCCGGCCCGTGAACGCCGGAGTCGCACGCCTCGACCTGAGCTTCGACCAGGCGGGCACCAAGTCCGTCACCGCCGTCCTCACCACCGAAGGCGGCAAGCAGCACACCACGGCAGCACACACCGTCACCATCACCGCGAGCCCGCAGGTGTCCGCGGCGATCGAGGGCCCCGCGACCGGCGCGACCGGCGCCAAGCTCCCCTTCACCGTGAGGATCACACCCGACACCGCCACCGCCACCGGGACAGTGCAGTTCAAAGTCGACGGCCAGGCGGTGGGTGACCCCCGGCCCGTGAACGCCGGAGTCGCACGCCTCGACCTGAGCTTCGACCAGGCGGGCACCAAGTCCGTCACCG